>JANMQB010000143.1:0-6030 GCA_031370155.1 Hyphomicrobiales bacterium
GGCCGCCCAGGCGATGCGCAAGCTTTCCTTCACCAGCGTGTTCGGCGGCAAATCCCATGACGGCGTCATCGAACTCTCTGAAAAGCTTAAGGAACTCTCCCCCTGCCCGGCGTCCAAGGTGCTGTTCGGGGCGTCCGGATCGGAGGCCAACGACATGCAGGTGAAGCTCACCTGGTATTACAACAATGCCTTGGGCCGCCCGGACAAGAAGAAGATCATCGCCCGGCTGCGCGGCTATCATGGGGTGACGATCGCCTCCGGCTCGCTCACCGGACTGCCGATGGTGCACACGGATTTCGACCTGCCGATCAAGAACATCCTGCACACCTCCTGCCCGCACTACTATCGCGGCGGGATGGAAGGCGAGACGGAAGATCAGTTTACGGATCGCATGGCGAAAGACCTCGACGATCTTATCCAGAAGGAGGGGCCGGACACGGTTGCCGCCTTTATCGCCGAGCCGGTGATGGGTGCGGGTGGCGTCGTGGTGCCGCCGTCGAGCTATTTCCCGAAAATCAATGTGGTGCTGGCCAAATATGACGTGCGCTTCATTTCCGATGAAGTGATTTGCGGCTTCGGCCGCACCGGAAACTGGTTCGGCGCGCAGACTTTCGGCATGAAGCCGGCGTCCATCTCCATGGCGAAGGCGATCACCTCGGCCTATTTCCCGATGAGCGCCATTACCATCGAAGAACCGCTTTACGACGCGATGGTGGAAGAGAGCAAGAAGATCGGCGTTTTCGGCCATGGCTACACCTATACGGCCCACCCGGTCGGCTGCGCCGTGGCGCTCAAGACCATCGAAATCTACGAGCGCGACAAGATCGTCGAGCATGTGAGGAAAGTGGCGCCGGTGTTCACGGGCAGGCTCCAGAAGCTCGGCGAGCATCCCTTGGTGGGCGAGGCGCGCGGTGTGGGCCTGATCGGCGCCCTCGAACTTGTGGCGGACAAGAATACCAAGCGGGCTTTCGATCCGAAGAAGGCGGTTGGGGCCACATGCGTCGAATTCCTGCAGGACCTCGGCCTCATCAACCGCGCCATGGGTGACTCGGTGGCATTCTGCCCGCCGCTGATTATCACCACCGATGAAATCCACGAGATGTTCGATATGGTGGAAGTGGCCCTCGACAAGACGGAAGCGTGGGTGCGCAAGGAGGGCCTGCGCGGCAATTGATCTCGGTCAAGGAAGCAGGTTCCGGTCCGCCCGATAAGACGGCATGGATCCGAAACTGCTTCCCTTCGCCCTGCAGGATGTGCCGCGCTACACGAGCTATCCGACGGCAGTGCAATTCCAGGCCGATTTCCCGCAAGGATTGGCCGATGAGTGGCTCGGGAGCCTGTCGCCCGACACCTCGTTGTCAATCTATGTCCACATCCCGTTCTGCCGGCAGCTTTGCTGGTATTGCGGCTGCCACACCTCGGTTCCCAATTCCTATGACCGGGCGACGAAATATGTGGACCTTCTGATCCGCGACATCCGGCGCAGTGCCGCGCTGGTGGGCGGTAAGAGCGGCCGGGCGAAGCATGTGCATTTCGGCGGCGGCACGCCCACCTATCTCGAGGACCGGCATATCGGTGAGATTCTCGCGGCTATCGACACTGACTTTGGTCTCGCCAGCGGCGCGGAAGTGGCGCTCGAATCCGATCCGCGAACCCTCACCCGCGAGCGGGCGAAGGTGCTGGCGGGCCTCGGCTTCAACCGCATCAGTTTCGGCGTCCAGGACTTCGCCCTGCCGGTGCAGATGAAGATCAACCGCTTGCAGACCTACGGGCTGGTTGCGGCGGCGACTGGCTACCTGCGCGATGCCGGATTTGTCTCGGTTAATTTCGATCTCATGTACGGCCTGCCGGCCCAGACCCGGGACAGTGTTGCCAAGACGGCGCGGCAGGCAGCACGGCTTGCGCCCGATCGTATCGCGGTTTTCGGCTATGCCCATGTGCCATGGTTCAAGAAACATCAGAAGATGATCGATGAGGCGGAGTTACCAGGTGTCGCGGAACGTTATGAGCAGGCCAGGACCATCGAAGCGGAGCTCTCCACCACAGGCTATGCGGCGATCGGCCTCGATCATTTCGCCCTGCCCCATGACGAGTTGACCCTTGCCGCCGCCCGTGGCGGGCTGCGGCGCAATTTCCAGGGCTATACGACCGATGCCGCCGACGCGCTCATCGCCTTCGGGGCCTCATCGATCGGCGAGTTACCGCGGGGCCTGGTACAGGCGGCACGCGATACGCTTCACTGGTCGGAGCGGATCGAACGTGGCGAAAGCCCTGTGACGCGCGGCCTGGTGCTGACTACGGCGGACCGCATGCGCGGCGAGATCATCGAACGGCTGATGTGCGATCTGACGGTGGATTTAGGACCTATCCTGCAGTGCCATGGTTTTGCCGCCGCGACGCTTGGCGATATCGCGGAAAAATTGCAGCCGATGAGCGAGGCCGGCATCGCGGAATTCGACGGGACGCGGATCAGCGTGCCGGCCCAGCATCGCCTGTTCCTGCGCAATGTCGCCACGGTCTTTGATGCCTATTTCGCCCCGGCGCCGAACCGCCACGCCAAAGCCGTCTAGCGCGTGGCTTCCTTTCAATGAAACGACGCATGCAATCGCCGTTTATCCTTCTCCCCGGCTTTGCCGTGGGGAAGGTGGCAGTCGCGTAGCGACTGACGGATGGGGCCTCTTAACTGTTCAAGGAGAAAGTCCCCATCCGTCACGCGCGGCAGGCCGCGCGCGCCACCCCGGATCAAGTCCGGGGCAGGCTCTTCCCCGCCCTTCGGGCGGCGAAGGATAAGGACCACGATTCAATCGAAATCGAAAAAGGTCTAGCGCCGCTCGACCGGCGTCGCATAGCGGTCGCGCATCTCGCCCTTGCGCAGAAGTGTCACGCGGACGGGCCTGTCGACACGGTCGTGATTAAGCAGCCGGAGCAAATCGTCGATGCCTTCCGCCGGATCACCGTCGATCGCAATCATAAGATCGCCCGGTTTGATTTCCGCCGCTTCGGCAGGGCCACCCTTGATGACCGCCATGACGCGCACGCCGGATTTCTGTTCGATGCCGGCAAAGCGCGCCACATGGCGGGGAATATGGGTCTGGGCACCCTCAATGCCGAGGCTGGCGCGGCGCACGCGGCCGTGGCGAAGGATCTGGGTGAGCACATGCAGCGCCGTGTTGCTGGCGACCGAGAAGCAAATGCCCTGGGCGCCCATGATGACGGCGGTGTTGATGCCGATGACGCGGCCCTGCGAATCGACCAGCGGGCCGCCGGAATTGCCCGGATTGAGGGCGGCGTCGGTCTGGATGACATCGTCGATGAGCCGGCCGGTGGCGGCGCGCAAGGACCGGCCGACGGCGCTCACCACGCCGGCGGTCACCGTTTGCTCAAAACCCAACGGGTTGCCGATGGCGATGGCGAGCTGGCCCGGGCGGATGGTCTTCGAATCTTGCATTAACACGGATGGCGCCTGCAAATGCGCGTCAGTGCGCAGCACGGCAATGTCGGTGTGCGGGTCCTCGCCGATAACGCGCGCCGCCGAATGCTGGCCGTCGGCCATGCTGACTTCGATTGCCCTGGCGCCGGAAACGACGTGGCTGTTGGTGAGAATGAGGCCGTCCGAGGCGACGACCAGGCCCGAGCCCACGCTGCCGCGCTCCTTGCGGACGGCGATGTGGACGACGGCCGGCCCCGCCCGCTCGACCGCACCCATGACGGCGGCCGAATAGGCATCGATCAGGGATGAATCATCCGGGGTACTGGTGGAATCGCGTTGTGCTTCGTCGAACATGGTTTGCTCCGGCCCCCGCCGAGAACCTTCATATGGGAGGTGCTCAAAGCCCCGCCAAGGCCTGCCCGAGATCGGCGATCAGGTCGTCCACATGCTCGATGCCGATGGACAGCCGGACCAGATTGTCGGCGACCGGGCTGGCCGGGCCTTCCGCCGTCTTGCGGTGTTCGGCGAGGCTTTCGACTCCACCCAGCGAGGTGGCGGGAACGATCACCTTGAGGCGCGTGCACAGGCGCTTGGCGTCCTCGAAGCCGCCGCGCACCAGAAGCGAGATCATGCCGCCGAAGCCATCGGTCATCTGCCGCAGCGCCACCGCATGGCCCGGATGCGACGGCAGGCCGGGATAGAGAACTCTCTCCAGCTTCGGATGATTTTCGAAATACCGGGCAATCGCCAGCGCATTGGCCGATGCCTGACGGTAGCGGACGAACAGAGTGCGCATGCCGCGCATCAGCATCCAGCATTCGAGCGGCGGCAGGGGCGAGCCCATCTTGGTACGCAGCATGGCTATCTCGTTCCAGCGCCCGGTCTTGGCCCGCACCGCCAGGACGCCCGCCAGCACGTCGGAGTGGCCGTTGAGATATTTGGTGGCCGAATGGAACACGATGTCGGCGCCGAGGTTCAGGGGCCGGGTGGTGACGGCGGCCGTCGCCGTGGCATCGACGGCCAGAATGGCGCCCGCCGCATGGGCAGATTGCGCTGCCGCCGCGATATCAATCACATCCCAAGTGGGATTGAGCGGCGTTTCGATCCAGACGAGATCGGTCTTGCCCGGCTGCAGCGAAGCGGCGAGTGCGGCTTCATTGCGCGGATCGAAGAGTGTCAGCCGGATACGGCCCAAGCCTTCCAGCCGCTTCAGCCAGTCGCGGGTGCCGTAATACATGACCTCGGGGGCCACGACATGGGCGCCATGCGGGATCGTCTCGCAGAGCGTCGTAATGGCCGCCATGCCGGAGGCGAAGAGCAGTGCCTCCCCGCCTTGTTCGAGAGCCGCGATCGCCGCCTCGGCCTGCCACAAGGTGGGGCTGCCGTTGCGGATGTAATTTTCCTCAAGCTTCGGAACATAGTTCGCGTCGCGGGCATAGGTCGTGGATGTGTAGATCGGCGGCACCACGGCGCCGGTTGCATCGTCGACCGCTTTCAGGGCGTGGGCGGCGATGGTTTCCGGCCTGAGACCGGAATTAGACATGCTGGCCGCCGTTGATGTGCAGTTCGGCGCCGGTCACATAACTCGAGGAATCGGTGCACAGGAAATAGATGGCCTTGGCCACTTCTTCCGGCTGACCGAGCCGGCGCTGGGGAATCTGGGACACGATCTTCTCGGTGCCGGGAGACAGAATCGAGGTTTCAATCTCGCCCGGCGATATGGCGTTGACGCGGACATCGAGCGGCCCGAAATCGGCGGCCATTTCGCGGGTCAGCGCGGCAAGGGCCGCCTTCGAGGTCGAATAGGCGGCCCCGGCAAAGGGATGGACGCGCGAGCCCGCAATCGAGGTCACATTGACCACGGCACCCTTGGCCGCGACGAGCTCGTCGAGCAGCCCGCGCGCCAGCATGATGGGCCCGAAGAAATTGATCTGGAAAACCCTCTTCCAGTCCTCTTCATCGGTATTGATGGTGTTGAGCCTGCCGCCATCTTCCAACTTCGGGCTGATGGCCGCATTATTGACAAGCGCATGCAGCCGGGACCCTTGAGCCTTGAGCTTTTCCTTCATCAGCGCAATCGCCGCAGTCGTATCCTTTGAGGAGGCGAGATCCACGACGATGTGGTCCTCGGGGCCGGCATCCCAGGGGCAGTCGTCGGGAAAGGGATGGCGCGAACAGGTGATTACCCGCCAGCCGGCAGTCGAGAAGCGCTTGACGGTGGCATGGCCGATGCCGCGCGAGGCGCCGGTGAGGATCAGGGTCTTGCGTTCACTATCGAGGATTTGGGTCATCTTTCCGATATTCAATCTGACAGCAGATCGAGAGTCACATTCATCCGCTGGTGGAGAATTCGGACGATACGAAGTTCCCCGGATTCGATCAAATAGTAGATATGGTGGGAGCCGCGATAGAGCGAGCGGATACCGGGGCCAAGTTTACGACAATCCGGCGGATCATCTATTTCCGGCGGCGGTCGCGGCCTGCTGTTTCAGCCGTTTCCAGAGTTCGGGTGTCAATTCCTCGCCCCGGCCATGGCTAAGACTTTCCGTGCCCTTGGCGATTTCCGCCTGCAAGACCCGGAGCTTGGCGATGTAGCCGAG
>JANMQB010000146.1:0-3316 GCA_031370155.1 Hyphomicrobiales bacterium
TATGCCCGTTCGGACGTATTTCAATTGACAGTGGACCGTCGCAAAAAGGCTCCGGCAGTATTTCAGGATTTCGACTAGTATCGACAGCATGTTTTGGTACATGAAAGAGGTGAAGTGTCCGCTCCTGGCCCATCCCGGAAGCGCCGCCTGCCGAACTCCACGGCCAGTGATCGGTCAAGACCGGACTCTCTCAAGCCGTCCAGCGGCATGTTTATGAGTTCACGTCCTAATAGTGTACCGCCACCCAGCCATTCACAAAGTCGCTTTCGGTTATCGCGACTGAATTGGTATTTCTAATACACGCTCCGACCGTATAGTCGCCCGCCGCAAGGCCGGAAACCGACCCATTGGCCGCCAGGCTCCTCCAATATTGGTCGACCGTCGTGGAGAGGTAATAGTCACCCACAAAATTGCTTGGGTGCGCGGCTGAAGAAAGTTTGTAGCACAAGCCGATATCGACGACGATGGTGGGGCTGCTGAAGCCAACGGCGAGCGGCACGGCGGCTACTCCCGTCATCTTTTGCCCGTCCGCCAGCGACACAGTGGCGGTTGGGCCGACGAACACAAATTCGGTGTGATTGTTGAGTGGCCCACCGCCAATATAGCCGGCAAAGGGATGCAACGAAAAGAAGCCGGTCGGGCC
Organism: Hyphomicrobiales bacterium; assembly: GCA_031370155.1. GTDB lineage: Bacteria > Pseudomonadota > Alphaproteobacteria > Rhizobiales > Aestuariivirgaceae > Aestuariivirga. The sequence continues at coordinate 644 of JANMQB010000146.1, forward strand.
CATTGGACCTGTGTCACCCTGCGGACCCGTAGCACCCGCGGGTCCCTGCGGTCCCATCTCGCCAATTTCTCCTTGCGGCCCCGCGTCTCCCGCCGGACCTTGTGGACCGGCCGGACCCGCCGGCCCTTGCGGGCCCATGGCACCGTCAGCACCGTCCTCACCGTCGACACCGTCCTTGCCCTTGGCGGCGAACTTCTCCCAGAATGTCGGGTTGGACGAGGGCTGCCTGTTCAAGTTGGCGGTGTCGTTATGCTTGGCCCGCCAGCTCGACCCCTCGGCCGTCACCAGATCGTTCTCGACATAGGTTGTCGAATTGCTCCAGGCGCCCTTCGGATTGACGCCGCGCGGACCGCAATTGGCGACGACGGCCTTCGCCGTTCCCGTGGCGCCGATCAATGTCAGATCGATAATGCAGTCGGATGGCAGATAGACAATGTTGAAGGAGAAGGTGTCACCGGAGATCTGGGCGGTGTAGATGCCGTCGAGCTTGACGGAACTGCCCTTGTAACTGGTTCCCCACACCTTCAGCCGGCCCTGCTCGATTTTGGCGACTTTCACGACTAAGCCGGAGGACGCCAGAGCCGATGAATGAGCCGGCGAAAGGGCCAAGATGGCGGCGCTGGCCATGACGGCAGCCCCGAAGCGGCGGCGGATGGACTTTGCGGTCATGGGACTTATCCTCAAAACTAAAGTGCAACTCCCACAGCTGCATGGTTAACCCTCCAATAATATTGTAACACCGCGGCTTGCCGGCTCGAACCCCAATCGAGAATTTGGATTACCCGAGGGTTACGGCGATCGGTACTTGTTAAAACAATTTGCCGCGCGCCTTGTCCGTCACGCCGCCCGCCACTTGATCGAACATCCCATCGAGGCGATCTGCAGGCGCGGGCCCTCTCCCGTTTCGGCCACCAGCTTCATGGCCTCGTAAAGGTCGCGCCGCGCATCGGGCACGAGTGTGGATTTCGAGGCGTCGAGGCGGCCGCGGTACTGCAATTCGAGCTTGGCGTTGAAGCCGAAGAAATCCGGCGTGCACACCGCGCCATAAGCGCGGGCCACCTTCTGGCTTTCATCATGCAGATAGGGAAAGGTGAAGCCGTGCGCCTTGGCGAAGTCCTGCATCCTGTCGAAACCGTCTTCGGGATAGGCCGTGGCATCGTTGGCGCAGATGGCTACCGTCGCAACCCCAAGGGCGCGCAGATCGCCGGCATCGCGCACCAGCCGGCCGGCGACCGCCTTCACATAGGGGCAGTGGTTGCAGATGAAGGCAATGAGCGTGCCCCTCTCGCCGCGCAATTCTTCCAGCGCGTGCATCTTGCCGTCGGTGCCGGGCAGGCTGAAGCCCGGCGCCTTCCAGCCAAAATCGCAGAGCGGCGGAACTGCTGCCATCGGTCCCCCTCAATAGGCGAGTTCGAAATATTCCGCCGCGGTCATGGCGAAAATTTCTATCGGCTCGATTCTTCCGGCGCCGGCGGGATAATCGGCATGCGACTGGACATGACGCATGCCGATGCGGCGGGCGAGTTTTCCCGAGGCGCGGTTTTCCGCCATGGTCTTGCACCAGATGCGGGCGGCACCCAGCCGCTCGAAGCCGAGGCCCAGGAGCACCCGGCCGATCTCGGTGCCGATCCCCATGGCCCACATGGCGGGATGCACGCCCCAGCCCACTTCGAGCAGCCCCTTCCTCTGCACGATGATGAAGCCGTCGCCCACCGCCTCGCCGCTCGATTTCTCCTCGCCCGCGAGATGGAAGACGTTGCGCCGCCCGTCGCCGCGGCGGGCCACCGAGCGCGTCACGAAAGCCTTGACCTCGGCCTCGTCCTTGAGTCGCATGGCGATGTGGCGCTGATAGGACTCCTGGGTCATGAAGCCAGCGAAGGCTTTGGCATCGCGGGGCTCGATCTCGCGCAGGACCAGCTGCCGGGTCTCGACGGCGGGAAGGGTGGTGAGAGTGTTCATCGCGGGCCCAAGCTAGCCCAGCGGCGCACCGGATGGGAAGAGCTGTGTACGGAGGCCGCCGGTGCCTTGCGAATCGGCCAGAATACTGCACCATAGGGTTGACCCGTGGGGGCTCATGTCATCGACCAACAAACTCATCGCCGAGGCGATCGGCACCTTCATGCTGGTTTCCGCCGTGCTGGGTGCCGCACTCATTTCCGGCAATGCGGCGGGGCTCGGCGTGGCGCTGTGTATCGGCTTTACCGTCATGGCCATGGTCTATGCGGTGGGCCCCATTTCCGGCGGCCATTTCAATCCGGCGGTGACGCTGGGTCTGGCGGTGGCGGGCCGCTTCGAGAAACGGCAGATACATCCCTACTGGGCCGCGCAGGTGGCGGGCGGCGTGCTCGCCGCCATCTTCTTCGCCATCGTCATCAAGTTCAAAGGCGACCTGCCGCCGGGCTTTGCCTCGAACGGCTATGGCGAGCATTCCGGCGGCGGCTATCCGATGATCTCGGCGCTGCTCATGGAAATCGTGCAAACGGCGCTGTTCGTGCTTGTCATCGCCCGGGTCACGCGCCGCAACGGCGCGGGCATCATGGCGCCCGTCGCCATCGGCCTCACCCTTGCGGCGATGCACATCATGAGCATTCCCGTGGCCAACACCTCGCTCAATCCGGCCCGCTCCATCGCCACGGCGGTCATTGAACAGGGCTGGGCGCTCGGCCAGCTTTG
>JANMQB010000178.1:0-7894 GCA_031370155.1 Hyphomicrobiales bacterium
CCGCGGCATTGGTGTTGCCGGAATGTGGTATGGCTGCGGCAACACTTCGCTCGCCAATCCCTCCACCGTTCGCGTTGGCTTGAAACCTGACGGCCGCATCGCATTGCATCAGGGGGCCGTCGATATCGGCCAGGGCTCGAATACGGTAATTACCCAGATCTGCGCCGATGCGCTCGGCGCCGCCATTTCGCGCTTCGATCTGATATCGGCCGACACCGATCTGACGCCCGATTGCGGCAAGACCTCCGCCTCACGCCAGACTTTCGTCACGGGAAAGGCGGCCGAACTGGCCGGCAGCGCGCTGCGCCGTGCCATCCTCAGGCTCGCCAATGCCGGGGATTCGGCTTCGATCAGATTCGTAGATGGCAGCCTCGCCATCGGCGATGGTGAAGCCACGCGCAGCATCGCCTTGTCGGATTTGCCTGTCGATCGCTTTGGCTACGTCCTGTGCGCCGAAGAGACATTCGACCCGCCCACCACTCCGCTCGATGCCAACGGTCAGGGCAACCCCTATGCCGTCTACGGCTTTGGCGCCCATATGGCGGAGCTCGACGTCGATATGGAATTGGGCACCGTGAAGGTGATCAAGATGACGGCGGCCCATGATGTCGGCCGGGCCATCAACCCCACGCTCATCGAGGGCCAGATCGAAGGCGGCATCGCGCAAGGCTTGGGCTTCGCGCTGATGGAGGAGTTCCATCCCGGCCGCGGCGAGAATCTGCACGACTATCTGATCCCCACGGCTGGCGACATGCCGCCGGTTGAATCGATTATCATCGAGGACAACTCGCCGGTCGGTCCGTTCGGCGCCAAGGGGATCGGCGAACAGGCGCTCATCCCCACCGCGCCCGCCATTCTTAATGCCATCTGCCATGCCACGGGCGCCCGCATCAGAAAAGTGCCGGCCACGCCCGATCGGGTGCGCAAAGCCATCATCGATAGTCGGTAAGGAGACGCGCATATGGCACATGAAGAGGCAAAACCGGCTGAACCCACCAAGCTTGTCATTCGCAATATCGGCCTGCTGCTGTCCGGCGACATCAAGAACCCCATCCTCGATGCCGATACAATCGTGGCCGTGGATGGCAGGATTTCGGCCATCGGCCGCGAGAAAGACGTTGACGCGTCCAGCGCCACCACAATTATCGATGCCAATGGTGTCACCGTGGCGCCCGGTCTGATCGACAGCCACGTTCACCCCGTCGCCGGCGACTGGACACCGCGGCAGAACCAGCTCGGCTGGATCGATTCCTGCCTGCATGGCGGCGTGACCACGATGATCTCGGCCGGCGAAGTTCACATGCCGGGCCGGCCGCGCGATCCGATCGGCGTCAAGGCCATGGCGATTTTCGTCGAACGCGCCTTCCGCAATTTCAGGCCGAGCGGCGTCAAGGTCCATGCCGGCGCGCCGGTGATCGAACCGGGTCTCGAGGAGGCGGATTTCGCCGAGATGGCGAGCGCCGGCGTGCGCTACCTCGGCGAAGTCGGCCTCGGCCAGGTGAAGGACGGCCCCACCGCCCGCAAGATGGTGCACTGGGCCCGCAAATATGGGATCAACTCGACCATTCACACCGGCGGGCCTTCGATCCCCGGCTCGGGACTGATCGACGCCGATGTCGTGCTCGAAGCCGACACCGACGTGATCGGCCACATCAATGGCGGCCACACGGCGCTGCCGGATTCCCAGATCCGTTGCCTTTGCGAACGCTGCCAGCGCGGCCTCGAAATCGTGCACAATGGCAATGAGCGCGCCGCGCTCTTCACCCTGCGAACGGCGAAGGAATTGGCTCAGCTCGAAAGGGTAATCCTCGGAACCGATGCACCCGCCGGCTCCGGCGCCCAGCCGCTTGGCATCATCCGCATGATTTCGATGCTGGCATCGCTGGGCGATGTCGGCGCCGAAACGGTAGTGTGTTTTGCGACCGGCAATACGGCCCGGCTGCGCAATCTCGATTGCGGGCTCATTGAATCGGGCAAGGCCGCCGACTTCGTCTTCATGGACAAGGCGCAGCACTCATCGGGGAAGGATCTGCTCCACTCGATCGCGCTCGGCGATCTGCCGGGCATCGGCATGACCATCATCGACGGCATCGTCAGATCGGGCCGCAGCCGCAATACGCCGCCGGCGGCGAAGATACCCAACGTGGTTGGCCTATGACTCCCAAGGGTCTGTTTGAGCCTCAGCACTGCCGCTTGATGAACTGGCCGAATTCTTCCGGCGCGGCGAAGATCACCGAGGCGCGGTCGCCGGCCATGCCCGTTCCGACAATGGCGGGAGAACCCTTCGGCGGGCCATCGGCGCTCATATCCGTCTTGAAGCGCAGATTACGTTCCCAGAACTGAACCGTCTGCCCGTCCGCCGTTGTGACGCTGTAGGTATCGCCACAGTACTTGATTTCGCTCACTTTGGAACTGGCGGCAACAGACTTCAAATTGGGCGCAGCTGCACTCATGCCTTCCATGCCCGGCGTGTCTTGTGCGGTTGGCGCTCCGGGCTGTGTGGCCTGCTTCAGGAAGGCGACGATATCGGCGCGCGTCTGATCGTCCTCAACGCCGGGAAAGAGCATATGATTGCCTGGAATAAAACGCTTCGGATCCGTAAGCCACTGATCGAGGGTCTGATCGCCCCACACGACTTCAGCCGATTTGATGGCTGAAGAATAGCGTTTGAAGCTCGGCAGACTGCCCGCCTTCCTGCCCCACAAATCGGCAAGGCTGGGTCCCGTCATGTTCTTGTCCGGCTCCAGCGAGTGGCAGGCGACGCATGAGCGGCCGAACACCTGTTGACCGCGAGCCGGATCGGGGCCGGCCAGTACCCCATTCGACGCTGTACCGATCAGGAGCAACCCGAGAACTACTGCCGCCGCTCGCATGGCAACCTCCCACTATTGTTCTCGCCGTAAAGGAGCATTGGAGCATGGCGGCCGGGACTCTTGCAAGCCGGCCATCTTAAGCCGAGGCCCCGTTTGCTTGACACCCGCCCCCGCCCCCCGATAGCGTCAATCGGCCAAGAACATGAGGGGCGAAGTCCGGTCGCACGAGAACCGGGCGTGCCGCGCAAAATGATCTGGAGAGGAGACGTCCCATGAGCAGCAAAAAGGGTCTGATCGTTCCGCCGGCATCCGTCACGCGCCGCAAGGCGCTCAAGGTTCTGGGTGCTTCGGCGGCGGCGGCCGGTGGTTTTGCCGCCGGTCCAGGCTTTATCCGCTACGTGCAGGCCGCAACTTCCGAGCCCATCCGCATCGGCTTTCAGGTGCACCGCACCGGCATCGGCGCGTCCTATGGCCGCTGGTACGAACGCACTACGACGGCAGCGATCAAGCTGATCAACGAGCAGGGCGGCATCGGCGGGCGTCCGGTGGAAATCGTCGCGGAGGACGACGGCACCGATCCCGGCCGCGGCGCCGAAGTGGTCGAGAAATTCGCAACCCAACACAAGGTCGATGTTGCCTACGGCACCCTGTTCAGTCATGTGGTGATGGGCTCCTCGCCGCGGGCGGGTGAACTGAAGCTCCCCTATTTCGTGGTCTCCGAAGGCCATCACGTGGCCTCCGGCAAGCTCAACCGTTATACCTTTCAGCCGGGCATCACCGATGTGAAGAGCCAGGTCAAATCCATGGCGCCGTGGATCGCCGGCAATCTCGGCAAGAAGGTGACGATGATTTTCCCGGACTTCGCCTTCGGCCACGATCATCGCGACTATTTCTCCGCCGCGATCAAGGAGCAGGGCGGCGAAGTCGTGCAGCTCATTCCGATCCCTCCTACCGAATCCTCGTTCACGCGCTATTTCCCGGACATCCCCGCTAATACCGACGTGCTCTATCATGTCATGGTCGGTCCGGCGGTGCTCACTTTCGTCAAGGAGCTGGGCGAACATTTCGGCTCGCAGCATCCGGCCCTGTTCGGCTTCATCGACAGTCTCGAAGCAGTCGACTTGGCAAGCCCCGGACTTGAGTTCCTCGATGGTTCTTATTTGTGGGAGGCCTATCCACGCTATGCGGGACCGAAGCCCACTGCCTTCGACACCTTCTATCGCGACAAGGTCGGCGTCGATGCAATGGGCGCCAGCGTATCGGACCCGGCCGATATCTCGACTTTCTCCCACATGTTCGGATGCTGGGAAACGCTCTTCGTCATCAAGAAGGCGATGGAAGCGGCGGGCTACCAGGGCCCCGCCGACAGGTCCAAGCTGATCGAAGCCACCGAGGCGATGACGGCCTTCGAGGAAGGCAACGAACATCCGCAAGGCGACAAGACCTTCAACGGCAAAATCCACCAGTGCTTCGGCCACCAGAACATTACCAAGGTGGCGGGCGGCAAGGCCGAGGCCGTCCACCGCACATCGATCGAGGACGGCCTGTACGAGCCCGAAGCCGACTATACGACCCAGAGCCTGTGACATCGAACGATTTGCGTCCGGCTAAGCGAATTTTTCCTCCCCACAAGGGGGAGGGGAAACCGAACGACCCGCCCCAAACTCATCAAGCGCTAAGACCTTGTCCTTCGGTCCTCATCTGCTGCTCGCGATCCTCGAAGGCACCGTGGCCGCCGCCGTGCTGGCGCTGACCGCGCTCGGACTTTCCCTCGTCTTCGGCGTCATGCGCGTGGTCAATGTGGCGCACGGCGAGTTCTATATGCTGGGCGCCATGGTGGCATGGTGGCTGTCCCGCCTCGTGCCGGCCCATCCCGCCGCCGGCTTTGCGCTCGCGCTGGTCGGCGCTCCCATTGCAGTCGGCGCCGTGGCCCTCGCCACGGAAAGGTTGGTGCTCCGGCGTCTCAATTACGAGCCCGAGGCCACCATCGTCGCAACCATCGGCCTGCTGTTTGTGATCCAGCAACTGGCTCTCACCGTGTTCGGCGCCGACGCCAAGCCCGTTTCGGCCCCGTTCAATTTCCGTATCGTCTTTCCCTGGTTCGGCTATTCCGGCTACAAATTGTTCGTGGTCGCGGCATCGGCCGTTGTGCTTCTCGCGGCCTGGTGGGTTCTGGCCCGCACCCGCTTCGGCCTCATCATGCGGGCCACGCAGTATGACAGCGAGACGGCCGCGGCCTTCGGCATTCCTGTCGACAAGGTCTATGCCGCGGTCTTTGTGACAGGTGCCGCCCTTGCCGCTCTCGCCGCCGTCCTTCTGGTGCCCATCCAGCAGGCCCATTATCTCATGGGCCTCGATCCGCTTCTTATGTCGTTCATCGTCGTCATCATCGGCGGCCTCGGCAGCATCAAGGGCAGCGTCATTGCGGCAATCGTGATCGGCATGAGCGACGGCATCATTTCCGTCTTCTTCTCGCCGACTCTCGCCTCGATCCTTGGCACGCTGCTCGTGGCGCTGGTTCTCGTTGTCCGCCCGCAAGGTCTCTTCGGAGTGCCGGTGCGATGAGCAGCACCCACGGCCGGGTCATCGCCCTCCACCTCGGAGTGGTGCTGCTGCTCTTCGCGCTGCAGTTCGTCGTCGGCGAATACATGCGGCTCAGTCTCACCCGCATCATGCTCTTCGCCATTTTCGCGATGGGTTATAATCTGCTCTACGGCTATACTGGGCTCCTGAGCCTCGGCCACGCCATGTTCTTCGCCGTGGGTCTTTATGTTGCAGCCCTCGGAACCACACTTGCCGGACTGAGCGCGCCAACGGCCTTCGTGGCGGCCATCGCCGTGGGGGCCCTGTTCTCGCTGACGATCGGCATTGTTGCGCTGCGCGCCAGCGGCGTCGCCTTCATGATCGTCACGCTCATGTTTTCGCAGGCCGCCTTCCTGACCGTGCTCTATTTCGGCAACTATACGCGGGGCGACGAAGGCATCGTCATATCCGAGTCGATCCGCCGCTTTTCCTTTGCCGGGCTTCCAGTCGATCTCACCGATCCGGTAACGCGCTACAATCTGGCGCTCGCACTCCTGATGCTCGCCATGATGACCTGCCTGGCGATCGTCAGATCTTCCATCGGGCATGTGCTGGTCGCCATCCGGGAAAACGAGACGCGGACAGAGATGCTCGGCTACGACGTGACGCGCTACAAGCTGTTCGCCCTCGTCGTGTCGGGCACGCTCTCGGCTCTGTCGGGTGCGGCCTACGCGCTGATGTTCGCCTATGCCGGATCAACGCTCGCATCCATTCAGTACTCGATCCACCCGCTGCTCTGGACGCTGCTCGGCGGCGCCGCGACCATCCTCGGCCCATTGCTCGGCACCGCGGTGATGTTTGCGCTTGTCGATCTCGCCAGCGGCTTCACCAATGCCAATCTGCTCGCCGTCGGCGTCGTTCTCATCGTGCTGGTCCTGTTCTTTCCGAAAGGGATTTTGGGGACGATCCGCGAAAGGTGGCTGCCATGGCTGCCGTGACACTGCTGTCGACCCGCGATCTCGGACGGCGCTTCGGCGGACTCTTGGCCGTGTCGGCGGTCAACTTCGCTCTCGACCGGGGCGAGATCAGGGCCGTCATCGGTCCGAATGGGGCGGGCAAGACCACCTTTGTGAGCCTCATCGCCGGAAGACTGCCGCCGAGTTCCGGCCGGATTACCTTCCGGGACGAGGACATCACCGATCTGCCGGCCTTCAAGCGGGTGCGCCGCGGCATCGCCTATGCATTCCAGATCACCAGCATTTTCGCGAAGCTTTCGGTCTTGGAGAATGTCGCCCTCGCTGCGCAAGGCCGGAGTGGCCGGCCTCGCGATGTCCTGGACCGCGTCGGCCTCGCGGGCCGGGCGGATCAGATTGCCGGCACGCTCTCCTACGGGCACCAGCGGCTGCTTGAGATGGCCATGGTTCTCGCCCTCGATCCGCAACTCCTCATCCTCGACGAACCGACGCAGGGCCTATCCGACAGCGAGATTGCGAATTTCGTGGAGCTTGTCAGGTCCATTGCCGGCCAAGCGACGGTGCTGCTGATCGAGCACAACATGCAGGTGGTGATGGACCTTGCCCATCGCATCACTGTCTTCGACCAGGGCCGGATACTGGCCGAGGGCACGCCCGCCGAAATCCGCGCCGATCCCGCAGTGCGGAGCGCCTATCTGGGGAGCGGCTAATGCTCGACGTCCATGCCATCGACTGCTTTTACGGCGAGGCCCAGGTGCTGCGGCAATTCTCACTCCAGCTCGAGGCGGGCGAAGTCCTTTGCCTGCTCGGACGCAATGGCGCGGGCAAGACCACGGCGCTCAAGGCGATCATGGGCCTTGTCCCGGTACGCAAGGGCCGCATTGTCTTTGACGGAACCGATGTCACCCGCTGCGCGCCCCACGAAATTCCCCGTCTCGGCATTGGCTATGTCCCCCAGGGCCGGCGGCTCTTTGCCGAGCTCACGGTTCGCGAAAATCTCGAGATCGGTCTCATGACTCGCCGCTCCGGCCCGGAAATTCTCGATCATGTTCTGGGCCTGCTTCCCTTGCTCAAGGAGCGGCTCAACCAGCGCGCCGGCACCTTGAGCGGCGGCGAGCAGCAGATGCTGGCCATGGCGCGCGCCCTGTGCATCGACCCGAAGTTGCTCCTGCTCGACGAGCCCACGGAAGGCCTCATGCCGTCGATGATCGCGCGCATTCGCGAGTCGGTTCTAGAACTGAAGGCCCATGGCGTCACCACGATTCTGGTCGAGCAACGCGTCAATGCGGTCCTGCCGGTGGCCAGCCGCGTCGCTTTCGTCGAGAACGGCCGTGTGACGGCCATGATGCCGATCGCCGAACTTGCCGCCGATCGTCACATGATCGACCGCTATGTCGGCATCGGGCATTGACATGCCGAAGCGCCGTTGTGCCGGGTTGATGCCGAGCTGCTCGAGAACGCGGCTTGCCGTGGGGAAAAGCCAGTCGCCGCGAAGCTCGCCCTCGGTGCTGAATTGCCAGAATGTCATGGGGCCTCGCGTTGACAGGAGAAGCAGAAGCCCTTTAGCTCGGCATCAAGATCTGT
>JANMQB010000187.1:0-6179 GCA_031370155.1 Hyphomicrobiales bacterium
CAATTTCTACGGCACGCCGAAGCACCCGGTGGAGGAGGCGCTGGCCCGTGGCCGCGACGTTCTCTTCGACATCGACTGGCAGGGCACCCAGCAATTGGCGCAGGCGATGGAGGATGATCTCGTCCGCATCTTCATCCTGCCGCCCACCGCCGAGGAATTGCGCCTGCGTCTCATTAAACGGGCCCAGGATTCCGCCTCGACCGTCGCCAAGCGCATGGCCAAGGCCGCCGATGAGATCAGCCACTGGCCGGAATACGATTATGTGGTGGTCAACGACGATATCGAGCAGGCTGACGCCCAGATCGTGGCGATCCTCGCCGCCGAGCGCCTGAAGCGGCGGCGCCGCACCGGCCTCACCCAATTTGTCCGTGAGCTGACGAAAAAACTTTAGGTTCCGAGCAGCGCCGCCAGCCGGGCGAGGCCGGCGACCGGCACGTCTTCGGCGCGCAGGGTGGGATCGATCCCGGCCCTTTCCAGAAGCAACTCGGGTATTTCGGCAAGCGCCTTGAGACTCGACCGCAGCATCTTGCGGCGCTGGCCGAAGGCCGCCGCCGTGACGCGCTCGAGTGCCTTGACCTCGCAATCGGGGAAAGGCAGCGGTCGTGGCACCAGTTGCACGATGCTGGATGTCACCTTCGGCGGCGGCGTGAAGGCGGCGCGGTTGACATCGAACAGCTTTCGCGCCGCGCAGCGCCACTGGCACAGCACCGCCAGGCGGCCGAAGTCTTTGGATCCGGGTTGCGCCACGATGCGCTCGGCGACTTCCTTTTGGAACATCAGGGTGAGCGATGCATACCACGGCGGCCAGGCCCGACCGGTGAGCCAGCCGGTGAGCAATGGCGTTGCGATATTGTAGGGAAGATTGGCCACGATCTTGGCGGGCCCTGAAACGAGCTGCTGCCAGTCCATGGCCAGCGCGTCGCCGGACACTACTTGCAGCCGTCCCGGATAGGCCGCGGCGATGTCTTCGAGCGCCGGCAGCACCCGGCGATCGCGCTCAACCGCAATCACCCGCGCCGCACCTTCCGCGAGCAGCGCCCGCGTCAGGCCGCCGGGTCCCGGTCCCACCTCCACGACGATGAACCCGTCGAGGGGTGCCGCGGCACGGGCGATGCGGCGGGTGAGATTGAGATCGAATAGGAAGTTCTGTCCGAGACTCTTCTTGGCCGCGAGATCGAGACCCGCGATCACCTCGCGCAGCGGCGGCAAGCGATCGTCAGCTATGGCCATGACGCGCCATCCGGGCGGCGAGCCGAATCGCCGCAATCAAGCTTTGCGGATTGGCCGTGCCGGTGCCGGCAATCGCCAGCGCCGTGCCGTGGTCGGGCGAAGTGCGGATGAAGGGCAGGCCGAGCGTCACATTGACGCCGCCATGGAAATCCAGCGTCTTCACCGGGATCAGCGCCTGATCGTGATACATGCACAAGATCGCATCGTAGCGGGCCCGCGCTTCTTCATGAAAGGCCGTGTCGGCGGCAAGCGGGCCCGCCACGACAAGGCCGCTGGCCTCGAGCTCGCGAAGTGCGGGAACGATGATCTCCTGTTCTTCCCGGCCGATGGCGCCGCCTTCCCCGGCATGGGGATTGAGACCGGTGCAGGCCAAGCGCGGCGCGGCGATGCCGAAATATCGCGTGAGGCCGCGGGCCACGATTTCCGCCTGCGCCACGATCGCTGCCTTTGTCAGCGCGCCGGGCACCTCGGCCAGTGGAATGTGAACCGTCACGGGAACCGTCCGCAGATCCTTTGCCACCAGCATCATCACGTCGGTTGCCGCATGGCCCCGCGCGCGGGCAAGATGGGCGAGATAGTCGGTATGCCCCTGATGCCGGAATCCCGCGGCATAGAGACATTCCTTCTGGATCGGATTGGTGACGATCGCTGTCGCCTGTTCGCCCATCGCCAATTCCGCCGCTTCATCGATGGCAGCGATCACCGCCGCGGCATTGCCGTGGTCGATGCGGCCGGGCGTGGGATGGTGCTTGAGGGCACGGTGCAGAACCGGCAGCGCGGCACGAAATATCTTGGAAGCCGCCTCCGGCGCGGCGATCTTTGCCACGCCGATGACGATCCCCGCCGCCTTGGCGCGCGCCTGCACATACTCCGCATCGCCGATCAGAAAGAAACAGCAGCCGGAATCGGATTTCAGCGCATCCCAGGTTTTGGCGGTGATTTCGGGAGCGATGCCCGCTGGCTCACCCGCGGTCAGCGCGATCGCCCTGGGGCCGCTCATTGCGAGTAGCTGCTGTCTTTATATTCGATATAGGCCGTCAGCCGCAGTTCCTTGATGTATTTGTCCTCGTATCCGGCGAATTTCTCGTTGCTGAGCGCATTGGTCACCTGGTCGTCGCTCGGCATCTCGAATTTCGGTTTGGGCGGCGTCAGTTTGCGCACCCCGCAAAATCCGATCACCTGGATTCCGTCCTTGCCGCGCACCGGGCCGATGGCATTGCCGGCGCCCACCTTGTCAAGCGCCGCTTTCAACTGCTTCGGCAGCTTGGCGCCATCGGCCTCGATCGGTTTGCCGACCTTGACATTGAAGATGCCTTCGGCCGCCGCCTTGGCGCTCTTGCAGCCCTTGTAGCGCTTGATGAACTGCCCCGCCTCGACGGCGCGCGCCTGCATCAGTTGCGCGGCCATCGCGTCCGCGCCGCTCTCGATCGGCAGTTCGATCTGCTGGATGGTGTAGACCGTCACCGGCTTCATCCGCGGATCGCGCTGGATTTCCTCCATGCGCTTCTTCATATCGCGCTCGATCTCGGCACGCTTGCGCGCCACATCCTCGGATTTCACGTCGCCGCTTGCCCGGTATTTGCTGCTCACCATGCGGCTGAAGCCGATCTGGGCGGCGAGATATTGGCGGAATGAGGTGCTGGAGATGCCTTGTTGTTTCAGCCGCGCCTCGAGGCCCGCGGCGTCGGTGCTCATGCCCTTGCCCATGCGCTCGATTTGCTTCTGGATTTGGGCCTCTGTTGCCTCGAACTTGAACTTGCGCGCCGCATCGAGTTTGATCACGTCGTCGATCAGCGACTGCAGCGCCTCCTTGCGGCTGGCCGCGTTGCCCAAAATCTTCAACAGCTTTTGGCGTTGATCGACATCTAAGCCGGTAATCGGCCGGTCGTTGACGGTGGCAATCACCCCCTGGCTTTGGGCCTGTGCCGGAACGGCCGATGCGGCCGGCAGCAGGGCGGCAAAGCACACGGCAAGAACAGCAAGACGGTGCATGATGGTTCTCAGAATCCGGTACTCACGCTGGTCTTGCCGAGAGTGCGCAATTCCACGCTCAACATGATCGAACGGTCGACCGGATCGTCCGGGTCGCTGGTCAGGCTCTCGGAATAGACGAGCCTGGCATTGAGACAGTCGCATTCGAAGCCGATCCCTAGGGTCTTGTCCATGAATTGATCGCTCTGCAGATCGTAGCGCAAACCGCCGAACAGGCTCCAGGCCTCGCCGAGGCGATAGCTGGCGTCGCCCCAAATCTGCTCTTGATGCTCTGGCCGGCCGGAGGCCGGCTCCGCGTCCAGATCGGCGTAGCTCAATGAGCCACCAATCCTGTCGAAAGTGAGGCTGAGCGTGGCCTCCTGCACGTTGACGTCGGAGAAGTCCTCCTCGACCCGCGCCTGATAGGAGAAGCGGAGATTCTCCCAAGGCTGCAGCGCCACGGCCCCAACGAGATCGGAAGCCGTACCATCGAGCCCCGTATCCGCCGCGAAACTGTTCTCTCCGGCGATGTGGAAGGACTCGCCGATACTCACCCGGGCAAAGCCGCCATTGGCGCCGGTAAAGCCATAGACGACGCCGGCATTGGCCCGGGTGCCGCCCTCATAGCGGTCGAGGCCGGTGAAACGGTCCTGCAGGAACAGGCTGGTGTGGTCGAAATTGAGGGTGATCGCATCCTCATTGCCGATCGATTCCTCATCGGTCTCATCGGTCGCCGCAATGATCTGGAATACCGGCGTCAGAATGCTCTGGCCGAAATCCTGCACCGATAAAAGCGGCCAGCGCGCGTCGATCCCGGCGGAAGGCAGGATGCGCCCGACGGTCTCCTCGCCATCCGCAGTGTCATCCGCGGCGACCCCCAGGTTTTCCACGACATAGACATCGCCGCGCACCCGCGCGAAGGGCGTCACCACCTGGCCCAGGCCGTTGATCGTCTGCCGCTGCCAGGTGAGATCGGTGACGGCGCGGCTCTGGGAGGTGCCGTGTTCAATTCCGGTGAAGGGAGCGTCTTCGCCAGTCTGCGCATCTTCGCGGGTCAGCGAATAGGCGCTCGAATTGATCGCCAGTTCGCCGCCGAACACCGGCTGGTCGAAGACATAATTGCTCCGCACATAGGGCAGCGCATAGGGTCTCGTGTCCTGGTCTTCTTCGGTCAAGAGCGTCTGGAAATAGATCGCCTGGGCCGAGAAATAGTTCCGATCCGCCATGCCGGTGAGATGCAGCCGGCTGGTTGCGAGGTCGCGGTCGTCGAAATTGTAGCGGCGCAGGAAGGTCTTGTCGGAGGTGAGCGTTCCGTCCCAGCCCCACGACCAATCCTCATCCAGCCTGAATTCGCCCGCCGAAGTGAGCGCACCGCGCCAGCGCTCGTCATTGGGCGGTGAGTCGGGCTCGAACTGGTGCACGCCATAGCCGTGAATGTTGTAGATGCCGTTCGCCAGCCGGTGCCGCCACTCGACATCGGCGACCGGTCCCTGCTTGGTGGTCCACATCGGCCGGAGCGTCAGATCGGCATTGGGCGCCACCTCCCAGAAGTAGGGCGTCACCAGTCCGAGGCCGAAGGCATTGGCTCCCTTGATCTCGGGAATGAGAAAGCCGGTGCGCCGTTTTACCGAAGGATCGGGGTGCTCGAGATAGGGGAACCAGGCCACCGGGACCCCGGCGATCTCGAACCTGGCATCCCTGTGAGTGAGCGTCTTGCGCTCCGCGTCGTAGATTGTCTCGCGCGAAACGATCCGCCAGATTGGTGTGCCGCCCTCATCAACGCAGGTCTTGCAGGCCGTGTAGGTCGCCCGTTCAAAGATGGTGATGCCGTTTTCGAAGCGTTGCGCGTAGTCCGCCGTGATCGTCACGTCGTTGGTCAACAGCGCCCGCAGATGCCGGGCGAATCCTTCCTTGAACCGGTTGTGCAGTTCCACCATCGCCGCCTGCAGAATATTGCCGTTGGGCTCGCGCAACTCGACCGAGCCATTGGCGGTGAGCCGATCGTTGGCCTGGTCGTAGACGACCTTGCTGGCAGTCAGCGTATAGGGGCCGTAGGTGATCCGCACCGTCCCCGTCGCCGTGGCGATCTTGCGCTTGCCGTCATATTCGATGCGGTCGGCATAAACATTGACACGGGTGCCGGGCGGCGGCTCCTTGAGCAGCGGCTTGATGAATTTGGGCGGTGGCGCGGGATCGCCGGCGGTGACCGCGGCGAGCGCCGGAACCGCCAGGCTGCCTGCCGCCGCCAGGCATGCCAGAACGGCCCCGCGGGAAACCTTTCCCCGCAAGCGGCAGCCGAGCCATCCCTGTTTGCCCGATTTCTTCACGCCACAAGCCGCTCTCTTCACCGGTCCTTGCACTTTCTTAACCGGATTCACGGGCAGCGTGAAGGCGCGAATTCCATGGCCCCGAGTTGAACACCCAGCCCAAAGCAGCTAAGGGAGCGGCTCCTTCAGAACAACGGATTCTCCATGAAAATTGACTTTTCCGGCTCCGCGCTGCCCCGTACGGGCACAATCGTCGTTTTTGCCGCCGAGGGCGGCAAGCTATCGGGCCGTGCCGCGGCCGCCGATGCCGCAACCGGCGGTCATATTGCCAAGGCCATCAAGGTGGCGAAATTCGAGGCCAAGCGCGACAGCTCGCTCGATATCGTGGCCCCCGGCAGATACGATCGCGCCGTCGTATTCGGCCTCGGCAATCCCGATGCGCTCACCGCCCGCGATGTCGAAATGCTGGGCGGCGCCATTGCCGGAACCCTGCAATCGCTGAAACTGAAACAGGCTGGCGTCGCCGCCGAACTGCCGGGCAAGCCCAAGCTGAAGCCGGCCGAAGCGGCGGCCCTCATCGCTTCCGGTGCCGCGCTGCGTGTTTACAGTTTCAACCGCTACAAGACCAAGAAGAAGGATAAGCCCAATGGTCTTGCCGCGTTGACCATCCACACCGCCGATGCCAATGCCGCGAAGCAGGCCTATGCGCCG
>JANMQB010000196.1:0-2917 GCA_031370155.1 Hyphomicrobiales bacterium
GAGGGGCCCATTGCGGCACGCAATGGGCCCCTCCTTCTCCCCCACGGGGAGAAGGAAATTACGCTTACGTTGATTCACCAAAAGAGCGAACATGCTCCAAGCAACCAATCTGGCGCGATTTCTTTTCGGCGAAGTGATTTCACTTCGGAGGACAAGCGCGCTAAGTGTCTCTCAGAGGGCGAAGATGGAGACCTTGCGATGAACTATATTGATGGATTTGTCGTCCCGGTTCCGAAGAAAAACCTTCCGGCCTACCTGCGCATGGCGCGCAAAGCCGGAAAAATCTGGATGAAGCACGGGGCGCTCGCCCATGTCGAATGCGCCGCCGACGATGTCAAGCCCGGCAAGTTGACGTCGTTTCCGCAGAGCGTAAAGCTCAAGCCGGGCGAAACCGTGATCTTTTCATGGTTCGTGTACAAGTCGCGCCGCGATCGCGATCGCGTCAATGCGGCCGTAATGAAGGATCCCTGGATGGCCGGGATGGACATGAAGTCGATGCCTTTCGACGGCAAGCGGATGGTCTACGGCGGCTTCAAGGTGATCGTCGAGAGTTGAGGCCGGCCCCAACTTCGGGCCCGATTGCTCCGGTATCAGCCATGCGTTAACTTCGCGTCATCGTGATCCCGCCTCAACCGTTCGTGAGTGGCTATTGCCGCCTCACGGCCGCATACTCCCGGTCATGGGACGGTTACCTGCGATGTCTCGGCGGAATGTCCTGGCGCTTGCCGCCGGAGCGGCGGCGGCCTTTGCGGCACGGGCGGCGCAGGCGGGAGCCGCGCGTCCCGTGGTCATCGAACTCTTCACCAGCCAGGGCTGCTCGTCCTGTCCGCCGGCCGACGCCCTGATGGGCGAGCTGCGCCGGATGCAGGGCGTCATCGTCCTTTCCTACAATGTCGATTACTGGGATTATCTCGGCTGGCGCGACACGCTGGCCAGCCCGGAGAAATCGCAACGCCAATACGATTACGCGAAAGCGCGCGGCGACATGGACGTCTACACGCCGCAGGTGATTGTCGACGGCGGCAGCCATTATGTCGGCAGCAAGAAATCCGAGATCCTCGCCGCCATCGCGCGGGCACAGGCGGCGACGCCGCAGAATCCGATCGGCATTTCGTTCGCGGCCCACGAGCACGAATTCATCGTTGAGATCGGCAAGGGCACCGTGGCGCAGGACGCGACGCTGTGGCTCATGCCTTTTGCGCCGTCGATTGCCGTCAAAATCGAGAAGGGCGAAAACGCCGGCAAGGACATCGTCTACTACAATGTGGCGCGCAAGCTGGTTCCCGCCGGCATGTGGCACGGCGAGGCGATAACGCTGACGCTGCCGAAGCAAGACATTCTGCTGCCCGATTGCCGCGGTGCCGCCGCCCTGCTGCAACAGGGCAAGGCCGGCCCCATCCTCGCCGCCGCCGCCTGGGGCGAAACCGGCTGGTGAGGGCGGCGTTTCGCGGCACGTCAAATGACGAATTTGCCGCTCTTGATCCAGATTTTCGACGTACTTGCCGTGCAGGCTTGGGTCGCCTTGCCCAGCGCCAGTTCGCCGCCACTCCGGCAGGACAGAGTCTTGTAATGGTGGGGCTTGAGAGCCAAGTGCTGCGCTTTGCCGCCCTTCGGGGTGTAGACAAAGTATTCGATGACCTTGTCGGCGTTGACGACGGTCATGGCACTGGCGGCAGTCGCCAGGAAGCCCGTGGCGGCGGCCGTTGCGATCAGTGTACGGATGATCATGGGACGATTCCTTCGGTTGCAGGAGGTTGCGGCAGCGGCCGGCTGGTGCCGGCCGCCCACCGGTTACATGGCGAACTTGCCGTACTTGATGACGATCTTGGCGAGCTTGCCGTCGATATTCTGAGTATTGCCGTTGAACGAGAGTTGGCAGCCCATCTTGCAGTCGACATCGGCCTTGGCGCCGGCCTTGACGGCGAGGTCCATCTCCTTGCCGCCCTTGGGCACGACCTTGATGGTGTAGGCGGATTTGTCCTGGTTCTCGACCGTCAGGGCGTGGGCGGCGGGAGCGAGGATGGCGAGGGCGAGCGCACTCGCCACGAAAATGCGGGTTTTCATGTTGGTTCTCCAGTTCGGTTTTGATGTTCGGTTAAGGCAGGGGGCGGCGAACGGTGGAACGTGGGTCGTCCGGTGCGGGGTTGTCGGGACCTGCTCAGCCGTTATGAACGTGTCCCGGTGCGAAAGGTTTTGGGCACCCTCCGTAGTATGTCCAGCTTACTTTCCGGATTTCGGCGCTTGTGGCTGCTGCGGCTTCGGCGCCTGCGGCTTCGGCTTTTGCGTGTCTTGGGGCTGATTGGTCATCGTCGTGTCCTTTTGAACTGCCCGGTCATTTCTCCGGACAGCCTGCACAATAAATCCGGCGGCGGCGCCAACCTAGTTAAGCCTCTGTAATCTCGGTAGCGATATGCCGCGGCTGGCCATCAAGATTTCGCCGCAGTGTGGGGCAGGCTGCGGTGCTTCGCCAAAATTTCGACGCGATGATTACAAGGTAGACCGTGTTGCACTTCGTTTGTGAACTGAGGAACCCACACCAACTCCGTCATCCGTCACCCCGGCGAAAGCCGGGGCCCACCCGTCCGCGTGACGCGATGGGCATCCGTTTCGGGTTTTCCATGGCTCCCGGCTGGAGTTTACCCCGGACACCGATCCGGGGCCGGGATGACGGGATGGGGGGAAATGCGCTCCTCATTATTCGCCATTCGCCAACTTTTTTTCCTAGACCCCCTTGACAATTTGTTCCTAGTATGTTCTTATGGTCCCGTCTCCTTCCCAAGGAGGGCGGTTCGCGAGCCGTCGTTGATCGGGGAAGGGGATGCGGGGCCTGAAATGGTCTGTCTTTACGGAGGCAGGCTTAACCAGGGACCACCGCCCATACTCCCTTTCGGCCCGCGAGGTCGATTCTCCTTAGGTG
>JANMQB010000215.1:0-2067 GCA_031370155.1 Hyphomicrobiales bacterium
CAAGGCCTGGTCAAGACCGTCTTCGACGCCAGGACCGGCCGCCTGCTCGGCGCCCATATGGTCGGCGCCGAAGTGACCGAACTGATCCAGGGCTTCGCCGTCGCCATGGGCCTCGAGACCACCGAGGAAGAGCTGATGCACACGGTGTTCCCGCATCCGACACTTTCCGAAATGATGCATGAGAGCGTTCTCGACGCGTATGGCCGCGTCATTCACATGTAGGATTTGTTAACCAATGGCGGACAAGCTGGCGCCATGGAACAGGTTTCGCTGCTGATCGGAGCCCTCGACATGCTCGATCTGGTGCTCGCCATCTTCGGCGCCGTCATCGTCAGTATGTGGTTCGGCCGCGGCAAGAACGTCTGGGGGCTGCTCTCCGGCGCGCTGGTGGGCGGACTGATCAAGCCGGTGTTTTTGCTGATCGTGCTGGGCGGAGCTTTCATGGCGAGCCAGGATATGCAGGCTTCGCAAGAGCCAATAGAGCAGGATCCGATCGTCAAGTTTTGGCTGAAATAGCGCTGGTTCGAATCCCCTTGATAGCCCGGCTGGCCTGCGCCATATCTTGGCCGGACTGCAATGATCGCGGCGGAGGCATGACATGAACAATCTGATGGATCTGGGCGGTGGCGTCGGCTGGCTCGGCACCCTGGTGATCGGCGGACTGGCCGGCTGGATCGCCGAGAAACTGACGAAATCCGAGATGGGCCTGTTTTTGAACATCGTCACCGGCATTATCGGCGCCTATATCGGCGGCTTTCTCGCCAATGCGCTGGGCATTCAGCTCGGTGAAATCTTCCAGGGATGGTTCCTCGGCAATCTGATCGTTTCCGTGATCGGCGCCGTCATCCTTATCATCGTCGTGAAACTTGTGCGGAATCGCTCCGCCTGATGGTCACGCTTCTCGACAGGGCCGCAACGCGCCCGCGCCATCCGGAGAAGGCCCACCGGCCGGAAACGCCGATGTTGCGCAAACCCGAGTGGATCCGGGTCAAGGCGCCGGGCTCGCCCGTCTATGCCGAGACCCAGAAGATCGTGCGCGACAACAATCTTGTCACCGTCTGCGAGGAGGCGGGCTGCCCCAATATCGGCGAGTGCTGGTCGAATAAGCACGCGACCTTCATGATCATGGGCGACACCTGCACCAGGGCCTGCGCCTTCTGCAATGTGAAGACCGGCCTGCCCGGACCGCTCGCCCCCGATGAGCCCGAGAACGTCGCCGATGCGGTGGCGCGCATGGGACTTGCGCACGCGGTCGTGACCTCGGTCGACCGCGACGACCTCGACGACGGCGGCGCGGAACATTTCGCCCGCACCATCGCGGCGATCCGCAAGGCCACGCCCGCCACCACCATCGAGGTGCTGACTCCGGATTTTCTCAAGAAGGATGGCGCACTGGAAAAAGTCGTGGCGGCCCGGCCTGATGTCTTCAACCACAATCTCGAAACCGTGCCCGCGCTCTATCTCCGCATCAGGCCGGGCGCGCGCTATTTCCATTCGCTGCGCCTGCTGCAGCGGGTGAAGGAACTCGATCCCGCCATGTTCACCAAATCGGGCATCATGGTGGGACTGGGCGAAACCCGCGAGCAGGTGATGCAGGTGATGGACGACATGCGCACGGCATCGATCGACTTCATCACCATCGGCCAATATCTGCAGCCGACGCGCCGGCACGCGGCGATCGACCGCTTCGTGACGCCGGACGAGTTCAAGAGTTACGAAGCCCTCGCCTATGCCAAGGGATTTCTCATGGTAGCCGCGAGCCCGCTCACCCGTTCTTCGCATCATGCCGGCGACGATTTCGCCCGGCTGAGACAAGCCCGCCTCAAACAATCCGGACACTGACGAATGACAAAGTTTACCGTGACGCGCCGTGTTCCCTTCAGCGCTGACCAGATTTACGCAATTGCCGTCGACGTGGCCGCCTACAAGGAGTTTCTGCCGCTCATGACCGGCTCGACGGTGCGCAACCGGCAGAAGCTGCCGGGGGGCGGCGAATCCTTCGACGCGGCGCTGACCATCGCCTACAAGAAGCTCAACATTTCTGAAACGCTGACCAGCCGCGTCGAG
>JANMQB010000225.1:0-2477 GCA_031370155.1 Hyphomicrobiales bacterium
CGAGGAACTGCTGCCGGCCGGCGCACCGGCCGTCCTCAACGCCGATTCTCCGCAAGCGGGCGAAGTTGCCCACCGCGCCGCGGCGCGGAGACTGTAACCATTGAATGTCGGACGCGCCGGTGATGCGCTTAGGCTCATCGCCGCCGAGCGCGAGGGCTTCGGCCAGCGGCTCGAGATCGAGGGCCAGGTGCGGCGGCATGCGGTATTTCTGCCGCTGGCCGGCGCCTTCCAGGTATCGAATGCCCGGGTCGCGGCGGGGCTCATCATCGCCACCGGTGGCGAAGAGGCACTCGCCATGCACGCGCTCGAGTCGCTTAAAGGAGCGAAGGGCCGTCTCGATCTCGTCGGACGCAGCGCCAGGGGCGCGCCGGTTTTCGTCGATTATGCGCATACCCCCGATGCCTTGGAAAATGCGGTAGCAGCACTCAGACCCTATGCGACGGGACGACTGGCCGTTGTCTTCGGCTGCGGCGGCGACCGCGACCGCGGCAAGCGGCCGCTGATGGGGGCGATCGCGGCGAAACTCGCCGATATCGCCTATGTGACCGACGACAATCCGCGCGGCGAAGAGGCATGGCAAATCCGCAAGGAGATACTCGCGGCCTGCCCGGACGGCATCGAAATCGGTGGACGCGCCGAAGCGATCCGTGCGGCGGTGGGCGCGCTTGAGTCCGGCGACGTGCTGCTTATTGCCGGCAAGGGCCATGAAGAGGGACAGATCGTCGGCAAGACGGCGATTCCGTTCAGCGACCATGAGGCAGTGCGCGCGGCACTCGCCGGGTTGGACTATCATGGCTGACGCCGCGCTATGGACGGCGGCGGAACTCGTCGCGGCGACCGGCGGCAAGATTGCCGGCGCGGTGTCGGCGGCGCTCGGCGGCGTCTCGATTGATTCGCGCAGCGTAGCGCCAGGCGACATTTTCGTCGCTATCAAAGGCGAGAAGCACGACGGCCATGATTTCGTCGCGGCAGCACTCAAGGCCGGAGCCGGGCTCGCCGTCGTCTCACGGACAACGGACGAGATGCGCGCTGCGGGGCCGCTCCTCGTCGTGGCGGAGGATCCGTTGCGGGGGCTCGAAAATATCGGCCGCGCCGCACGGGCCCGCAGCCATGCGCAGATCATCGGCGTCACCGGCAGCGTCGGCAAGACCAGCAGCAAGGACATGCTGCGCGAGGCCTTGTCGCGATCGGGCCTCACCCATGCCTCGGCGGCCTCCTTCAACAATCAATGGGGCGTGCCGCTGACGCTTTCCCGCATGCCGCGGCAGACCGCCTACGGCGTGTTCGAGATCGGCATGAACCATGCGGGCGAGATCACGCCGCTGACCCGCATGGTGCGCCCGCATATCGCCGTCATCACGGCGATTGCCGCAAGTCACCTCGGTCATTTCAAGTCGGTTGACGAGATCGCCGATGCCAAGGCGGAGATCTTTCTCGGTGTCGAACCGGGCGGCCATGCCGTCATCAACCGCGACAGCCCATATTACGATCGGCTGGCCGCGGCGGCGCGGGCCGCCGGCATCGGCCATGTCGTGGGCTTCGGCAGGCACCCATCGGCGGAGGTTCGGCTGGAGCTTGTGGCGCTGCATGGCGACTGCTGCTGTATCACGGCGGACATTCTCGGCGAGGCGCTGATTTACAAGCTCGGTGTGCCGGGCGAGCACATGGCGCTCAATAGCCTTGGCGTACTGGCGGCGGTCAAGTTTGCCGGCGCCGATCTGGCTCGCGCCGCCCTGGCACTCGCCAGCGTCGAGCCGGCAAAGGGCAGGGGAGCGCGACAGCGGCTCAGGATCGACGGCGGCGACATGCTGCTGATCGACGAGAGCTACAACGCCAATCCGGCATCGGTGCGCGCGGCTTTGGCGCTGCTGGCCCAGGCAAAGCCGGGCAAGGGCGGGCGGCGCATCGCGGTTCTGGGCGACATGCTGGAACTTGGGGATTTCGGCGCCGGGCTTCATGGCGATCTCGCCCAGCCGGTGGACGAAGCACAGGTCGATGTCCTATACGCGGCGGGGCCTCTCATGGCGAATTTGTGGGCCAGGACTCCGGCAGCGCGCCGCGGAGCCTATGCTGAAACCTCCGAAGGTCTTCGCGATGCTCTACTGTCCGGTCTCAGGGCCGGCGACGTGGTGATGATCAAGGGGTCGCTCGGCAGCCGCATGGAACCGCTCGCCGAGGCCATCGGAGCGCTTCTTGCGCCGCTCAACAAGGACGCCTGATTCATGCTGTTCTATCTGCTCACCAGTCTGACCGACGAATTTTCCGCCTTCAACGTGTTCCGCTATCTGACGACGCGGACCGGCGGCGCCATCCTGACGGCGCTGCTCTTCGTCTTTCTGTTCGGGCCGGGCATCATCTCGCTGCTCAAGGTCAAACAGGGCAGGGGCCAGCCGATCCGCCCGGACGGGCCGCAGCGCCACATCGTCGAAAAGCAGGGCACGCCGACCATGGGCGGGCTGATGATCCTGTCGGGCATT
>JANMQB010000028.1:0-2731 GCA_031370155.1 Hyphomicrobiales bacterium
CCGGTGAAACCGATCATCACCTCTTGGCCGGTGAGATTGGCGCCGCTGTTCACCCACAGCGGGCCGTCTTTCATGACATAAATGCCCGGTTCAAGGCGAACCTTGGCCCCGGCCTTCAACGTGAGACCGCCGCAATAAACACCCGGAGTCAGGGTGACGGTCCGGCCGGTGATTTTCACATTGTTATAGCCGCAGGGCGCGCTGGATGGGAAGGGAACGTCCGCATACGGATCGTCAAGGGGGATGGTGCCCGTCATCGGTGTGGGATCGTAGCCGGTCCCGGTATAGCCGCCGGTGGCGCCGATCATGCTGGCCGACATGAAGGGTTTGCCCTTCTGCCGGATGGCTTCGCCGCTCGATGAATTTGCCTGCGCGGCGCAGCCCTTGACGGTGACCTTGGGCTGGCCGTTGAAACCGATGGTGGCGTCCGCGGTGGCATTGAGCCCGAGCAGGCAGACCGGATCGGACTCCAGCTTGGTTGCCGTGGAATAGGCGGTCACCGGCAACCACTCATTGCCGATCACGAAACTGAAAGGATTGCGGATCTTGGCCGAGGCAGTGCCGCTCACTTCCCACTTGTTGGCGATGAATTCCGGATCGTTGCCGCCCTCGACCCAGAAATTCGACGCCGTTTTGACGCTGCCCTTCTTGGCCACGAAATTCCAGTCATAGGCGCTGTTGGCATTTCCGAGACGGGTGTCCGAGGTGGCGGACCCCGACATGGCGGTGCCGGCCAGCGTTCCGGCATCGAGAGCCGCCTGCATGTCGCTCACCGTCGTCACCTGGAAGCCGTACATGATGGCGGCCCCGGAGCCCGCCAGCAGCATCGGCAATGCCGTGGCGAAGACGATGAGGGTGCTGCCGGAACTGTCCCGCAACAGCGATTTCAGATTTTTTGTGATGGCCAACCTGTTCAATTTTTTCCGAGATTCATGCGAATTGACGCGAATTTCCCGCCAACGATGCATCCGCTGTGCCAAATCGGGCAACTCGGTTCTAAACCTTGACGAATGGTTAATACGAATATCGCCAGGGCGGCGATGGTTACCGGTTGGTTGCGGGATCGAACGGCTTGAAATGCTTGGAGAGCTTCAGCCCCTGGCGCTGGTAGTTCGAGCCGATGCCCTGGCCGTAAACCTCGGCCGGCGTCTCGGTCAGCGGCTCATAGACCAGGCGGCCGATGATCTGCCCATCCTCGAGAATGAACGGCACCTCATGTGAGCGCACTTCAAGGACGGCGCGGGCGCCCTCGCCACCTCCCGCCACATGGCCGAAGCCCGGATCGAAGAAGCCCGCATAATGCACGCGGAATTCGCCGACCAGCGGATTGAACGCCACCATTTCGGCGGCAAAGGCCGGCGGCACCCGCACCGCCTCCTTGGAGGCGAGAATGTAGAACTGGTCGGGATCGAGAACCAGCCAGCCCCGCTGCCAGATCGGTTCCCAGAAATCGCCGGCCTCGAGGGCCGCCTTAAGGTCGATGTCGATCAGGCCCGAGTGCCGCTTGGCGCGGAAACCGACGGGGCCTTCCATGGCGCCGCCGGTCAGATCGACGGTCAGCGCCAGGCCGTTGTCGATATTGACCTCGCCCGAGGAGATCAGGCCCTCGCTTTCATGGAGCTCCCGGATGATCGCATCGGAAGCCAGCGGCGGGCCCGAGCGGAAGCGGATTTGCGACAGGCGCGAACCGCTTCGCGCCAGGATGGAAAAGGTCCGCGGGCTGATTTCGGCGTAGAGCGGACCCGCATAGGCTTCCGGCACCTTGTCGAATTCCCGCGCGTAGTCGGTAATGACGCGGGTGAAGATGTCGAGGCGCCCGGTCGAGCTCTTGGGATTCGCCGCCGCCGAAACGCCGGGGGGTAGGGCCAGCGATTCGATCAGCGGCACGATATAGACGCAGCCCGTCTCCAGCACCGCGCCGCCGGTCAGCGCCATCTTGTGCAGCACCAGCTCGGCCAGGCGGCCGGCGACCGTAGCCTTGGGGCCGGGCAGGAACGAGGCACGCACCCGGTAGGCCCATTCGCCGAGCCTGAGATCGAGACTGGCCGGCTGGATCTGGTCGGCATCGAGCGGCCGCCCGGCGCGGATCAGGTGCCGCTCGCAGTAATCGCCGATGACCCGCGCCGGCAGAATGCCGTGGCGCGGTTTTTCGTTGGGAACGCTTGCCATCGCCCCTCATGGCGGATTTTCGGCCGCGCGCGCAAGCCCCACGAGGAGGCGGTGGAAAACCGCGCGCGAAGCGCTAGACTGGCGCCATGTATCAGCGCATCACCCGCGGCATCAAGATCGTCGTCCGGCCGCAATATCTGGAAGGCCAGTCGAAGCCCGAGGAGGGCCATTTCGTCTGGGCCTACACCGTCACCATCGAAAATCACGGCCGCGAGACGGTGACGCTGCGCACCCGCTACTGGAAGATCACCGACGCCCATGGCCGCGTGCAAGAAGTGCGCGGCGCCGGAGTGGTCGGCGAGCAGCCGACGCTGAAGCCAGGCGACAGTTTCCAATATACGTCGGGCTGCCCGCTGCCCACCGCCTCGGGCTTCATGACCGGCGCCTATCAGATGCAGATGGGCGGCGGCGAGCTGTTCAACGTCGATATTCCCGCCTTCTCCCTCGACAGCCCGCACGAGAAACATTCGATCAATTGAGCCCCATGACCGGACCATCCTTGACTTCGGCGGACATGCTGGCCCGCCTCGTCGCCTTCGACACGACGAGCCGCGACGGCAAT
>JANMQB010000244.1:0-2590 GCA_031370155.1 Hyphomicrobiales bacterium
CATGGCCATGGTGCTCCTGCCGCAGGCCAGCCCGTAACCCAAACTTAACCATAAAATCGGCATGTGATCGGGGCCCGCTGGGTTCCGGTCCGGCGGCCCGGCGATTCGTGGGAAACCCCGCGAATCGCCGCAGTTTCGACAGATTTGACCTGTTTCACGGCGCCTTCGCCCAGGGATGGGCGCCGGACGGTCACGGGTGATGCGGGACACAGTTCCGGCGGTGGGAAGGCAAGAATGGATCCAGTCACGGTCGAAACCGTCGCCGCGGGCGGCCAAATCTCGCTCTGGCACCTTATCTGGCAGGCGAGTTGGCCGGTGTTTCTGGTGATGGTCGGGCTTGCCGCCGCCTCGATCTGGTGCTGGGCGATCATTCTCGAGAAATATTTCGTGGTGCGGCGGATGAGCGGGGCGAACGACCGCTTCGAGCAACTGTTCTGGTCCGGCCAATCGCTGGAAGACCTCTATCTGTCGCTGGGGCCGCGCAGCAATATCGGGCTCTCGGCCATCTTCATGGCGGCGATGGGCGAATGGAAACGCAGCCAGGACGCCGCACTGAGAGCCGGCTTCCAGGGAGTTCAGAAACGCATCGAGAAGGTGATGGATGTGCAGATCCAGAAGGAGATGGGCGGGGTCGAAGCGCGCCTTCTGTTCCTCGCCACAACCGGCTCCGCCGCCCCCTTCATCGGCCTGTTCGGCACGGTCTGGGGCATCATGACCTCGTTCCAGGCGATCGCCAATTCGCAGAACACCAATCTTACGGTGGTGGCGCCGGGCATCGCGGAGGCGCTGTTTGCCACGGCGATCGGCCTTCTTGCCGCCATACCGGCGACAATCTTCTATAACATGTTCACCGCCGATACCGCGCGGATCGGGTCCCGGCTGGAGAACTTCGCGGACGAATTCTCGTCGATCATTTCGCGCCAGCTGGACGAGCGGGTGTAAGGATGGCTGCAGCGGCAGGCGGGGGAAGCGGATATTCGCGGCGCAATTCCAGGCGCCGCACCTCCTATCGCGTCATGAGCGAGATCAACGTGACACCGCTGGTCGACGTCATGCTGGTGCTGCTTATCGTGTTCATGGTGGCCGCACCCCTGATGACGGTCGGCGTTCCCATCCAGCTTCCCAAGACCGAGGCCAAGCAGCTCGACACCTCGGCCGAACCGATCACCATCACGGTGCAGGCCGACAAGACCATCTATCTTCAGGAAACCAGGATCGCGCTGGCCGATCTGGCGGTGAAGCTCGTGGCCATCGCCAAGAACGGCTATGAGGAGCAGATTTTCGTGCGCGCCGATACTTCGGTCGACTACGGCTCGGTGATGGAGGTGATGGGTCTCCTCAACGGCGCGGGCTACCGCAAGATCGGCCTGGTGACCGGCAACCTCGAGAAAAAGCAGGCGAAGTCAAACTAGCCATGCGCTGGAGCCTTACGACATCCTTGGTCCTGCATGGCGCCATTCTCGCCGCAGCCCTGGTTGTGCTGCCGAGGCCCGAACCCTTCAAGGTGAAGCCGCAGGACGCAATCGAGGTCGACATCAGCAAGATCGAAGACGTCTCGAAGCGCATGGCGACGACAAAGACGGCCGAAAAGCCCAGGGATAAACCGGCGCCGAAAAAGGCCGAGGAAGTCAAGAAAGCCGAGCCCGCGCCGCAACCTGCCGAAGAGGTGAAAAAGGCGGCGAAGGAGCCCGAGGCCGCGCCGCCCAGGCCCGAGCCCAGGAAGGAAGAACCGAAAAAAGAAGAGCCGAAGCCGCTCGATACCGCGGCACTCGCCGATACGCTGAAGACCATCGAGGACAAGCCGCCCGAGAAAAAGCCGGAAGAGAAGAAGCCGGAGAAGAAGGCCGAAAAGAAACCGGAAAAGAAAAAGCCGAAACTCGATATCGACCGGATCGCCGCCTTCCTCAACAAGACCGACGAGGAGAAGACCGCACCCGAGCAGCCGAGTGAACTCGCCGCCGAACCCGTGCAGGGCGAGGCCAATCTTCAGGGTACGGATGATCGGCTTTCGGCCGATATCGCGGATGCTCTGGTGCAGAAGCTGAAGGAATGCTGGGACGTGCCGCCCGGAGCGCGCGAAGCCAAACTCGTCGTGCAGGTGCATTTCCTGCTCAATCCCGACGGCACCGTGAACGGCATTCCGGAGATTGTTAATCCGAGTTTCGATCCGCTCTTCGATTCAACGGCGCGATCCGTGGTATCCGCCATCATCGGTTGCCAAGCCTACAACTTCCTGCCTCAGGACCGCTACGATCTGTGGAAGGACAACACGATCAGCTTCTATCCCAATATGATGTTCGACAGTTAGGATGAACTCAACGATGCCGAATTGCATATGCAACCCGTCCGCCATGCTGGGTCCGGTGATGGCGTTGTTTGTCTGCCTGTTCATTCTGGCTGTTCCCGCCGGCGCCGTCACCGGCGACGTGACCGGCGGGCGCATCAATCCGCTGCCGATCGCCATTGCGCCGTTCCTGGCGGGGCAGGGCGGGGAAGAAGCGGCGGGCACCATCACCTCGGTCATTTCCAACAATCTCGCGCGCTCGGGATATTTCAATCCGCTGCCGCCCGAATCCTTCATCGAGCAGAT
>JANMQB010000246.1:0-2336 GCA_031370155.1 Hyphomicrobiales bacterium
CCACGTAATAGGGCGCAAAGGAGGGATTGCGGCGGAGTTTCGCCAGCATCATCGAGGTGCCGGGATCATTCTCATTGGCGGGGCGCGAACGCAACGGCGCCGGTTCCAGCACCTGACCGGAGGGATCGCGCCGCGTTGGCGCGTCCGGTTCACCGGGTCGCTTGTCACGGCGTCGTGGATCCATCGTATTGCTTGCCATACCCGTTACCCGCACCAAAATTGTAGTCAGCAGCCGCCCTCGCCGCCGTTGCGTTCCCGTTTGCGATCGATCCTGGAGACATGGGCGTTTCGGAAGACACGATTACCCAATGACAGGACTGGCCTCGCCCACCAACCGGCCGATCATCTACACCATAGCCCATCGGGAGTCCCGCTTGAACCCAATGCCGCCCGCCGGCCGGGAATAACTTAAGTTTTGGTTAAAATTGTGGATCGAATTGAATCGATTCAGGAAACCGCTCTTTTACCGCGCCGGTTTACGCACCTCTAGTGGCCGCCGGTTAGGCTGGCGGATATCGAGAAGCGGTAAGGAGTGCAGCGCGTGGGCCGGCGGCCGAGGCGGAACGAGGCACATTCAGGCATGACTGGGAGCGGGGCGGCTGTCCTCGACCGGGAACATCTGTCGCATCAGACGATGGAGAGCGACGAACTGGCAGGTGAGATCGTTGGCCTGTTCCTGATGCAGCTTCCGACAATCCTCGACATGTTCAGGACGGCGGCGAGTGAGGCCGATTGGAAGTTTGCCATCCATACGCTCAAGGGGTCGGCCGTGACCGTCGGGGCCATGCGCATTGCCGCGATTGCCGTACAACTGGGGGCACTGACAGCCGCCGATTCCGATGCAAGACAACGGCTCATCGCGGCGCTCGATGCGGAAATCGCCGCCTTCCGCGAAGCCGCCCGGCAGCTCTGATCGCGGCCGGCAGCCAAGCCCGCATCGGACAGTTGTCTTTCCGCGGCCAATCCCCTAGATAGCCGTTCGGAATAACGAACGATCCGGACCGGTCAGGCGAAATGGCGAAAATCACCTTCATTCAGCACAATGGGGCGGAACAGACCATCGAAGGCCAGCCCGGTCTGTCGGTCATGGAGACGGCGATCAAGAACATGGTCCCCGGCATCGACGCCGACTGCGGCGGCGCCTGCGCCTGCGCCACCTGCCATGTCTATGTCGAGCCGGAGTGGAAGGAAAAGACGGGCCAGCGCAATCCGATGGAAGAGGACATGCTCGATTTCGCCTTCGACGTGCGCGACAACAGCCGCCTGTCATGCCAGATCAAGGTGTCCGACGGGCTCGACGGATTGCGCGTCCGCGTGCCTGAAAAGCAATTCTAAGATTCCGGAGTTCAGCGATGTCCGATGTGATTTCCACTGATGCGGTGATCATTGGCGCGGGGCCGTGCGGCCTGTTCGCCGTCTTCGAACTCGGCCTGCTCGACATCAAATGCCAGGTGATCGACATTCTCGACAGGCCGGGCGGCCAATGCGCCGAACTCTATCCGGAAAAGCCGATCTACGACATCCCGGCGCTGTCCATCGTCACCGGCGCGGAACTCACCCACAGGCTGATGGAGCAGATCAAGCCGTTCAAGGCGGAATTCCATTTCAACCAGATGGTCACCGAACTGAAGAAGCTCGGCGAGGCCGGTTTCGAGCTGAAGACCGACGGCGGCCTCAGCTTTCGCTCCAAAGTGGTGGTGATCGCGGCGGGTGGCGGCTCGTTCCAGCCCAAGAAGCCGCCCATTCCCGGCATCGACGCCTATGAGGGCAAATCGGTGTTCTACTCGATCAAGAAGATGGAAGCGTTGCGCGGCAGGGACATCCTGATCGTCGGGGGCGGCGACTCGGCGCTGGACTGGACGCTCAACCTGCAGCCTCTGGCGAAGAGGCTGACGCTGCTGCACCGCCGCGACGATTTCCGGGCCGCCCCCGACAGCGTCAAGAAAATGCGCGAGCTTGTGGCGGCGGGCAAGATGCAGTTCAAGCTCGGCCAGGTCACCGGCCTTGCCGGAGCGGACGGGATTTTGTCGACGGTCCACGTCAAGGGCAACGACGGCGCGGCCTTCGACATCGCCGCCAATGCGCTCTTACCGTTCTTCGGCCTCACCATGAAACTCGGCCCGGTTGCCGACTGGGGTTTGAACCTGCACGACAATCTCATCCCCGTCGACACGGCGAAGTTCGAAAGCTCGGTACACGGAATATTCGCCATCGGCGACATCAACAGCTATCCGGGCAAGCTCAAGCTCATCCTATGCGGCTTCCATGAGGCTGCGCTGATGGCGCAAGAGGCTTTCCACATCAAGAATCCAGGCGAGCGGCTCTTGTTCCAGTAC
>JANMQB010000266.1:0-2719 GCA_031370155.1 Hyphomicrobiales bacterium
GTTGCTTGGAGCATGTTCGCTCTCTTGGTGAATCAACGTAAGCGCAATTTCCTTCTCCCCGTGGGGGAGAAGGAGGGGCCCACGCCGGAGGCGTGGGAGGATGAGGGGGAGCCGGTCCATCAATTGCGGGACCTGATCCCCCTCTCCCTCCCATCGCGTGCCGCGATGGGCCCCGCCCTCGCCCCCATGGGGCGAGGAAAAATTCACGCAGCCTTGGCGAGGTTGCGCAGCACATAGGGCATGATGCCGCCGTCGCGGAAGTAATCGAGCTCGTCGAGCGTATCGATGCGGCATTGGACCTGGGCGGTGGCCGTCGATCCATCCGGCCGGGCAATCTCGACGCTGAGCAGGGCGCGCGGTTCGAGTCCTTCGGCGAGGCCCACGATTGTCACCTTCTCGTCGCCTTTGAGGCCGAGCGTCAGCCAGCTCTCGCCGTCCGTGAACTGCAGGGGAATGACGCCCATGCCAATCAGGTTGGAGCGGTGGATGCGCTCGAAGCTCTGGGCGATGACGGCGCGCACGCCGAGCAGCCGCGTGCCCTTGGCCGCCCAGTCGCGCGACGAGCCGGTGCCGTATTCGCGTCCGGCGAAAATCACCAGCGGCACTTTCTCTTGCCCGTACTGCATCGCCGCATCGTAGACCGGCATCTGCGTGGCGGAGGGATAATGTATGGTGACGCCGCCTTCCACGCCGGGCAGCATCTGGTTCTTGATGCGGATATTGGCGAAGCTGCCGCGCATCATCACCTCATGGTGGCCGCGCCGCGCCCCGTAAGAATTGAAGTCGAGCTTCCCGACCCCGCGCCCCATCAGATATATGCCGGCGGGCGAGGCCGCCCTGATGTCGCCGGCCGGCGAAATGTGATCCGTGGTGATCGAATCGAGGAACAGGCCGAGCACGCGGGCGCCATGGATGTCGGCGACGGCTGCCGGCGTCATGGTAAGGCCGTCGAAATAGGGCGGGTTTGCCACATAGGTGCTCTTGGCATCCCAGTCATAGGTGAGGCCCTTGCCCACTTTGATCTTGCGCCAGGCCGCATCGCCCTTGAACACGTCCTTGTATTTTCTGGCGAAGGCCGCGCGGGTCACGTGTCTCCGCACGAAATCGGCGATCTCCTTGGCGGAGGGCCAGATGTCCTTGAGATAGACGGGCCGGCCCTTCCTGTCGTGGCCCAGGGGATCGGTGGCGAGATTGACAGCGAGCGATCCGGCCAGCGCATAGGCGACGACCAGGGGCGGCGAGGCGAGATAGTTGGCGCGCACGTCCGGGTTGACGCGGCCTTCGAAATTGCGGTTGCCCGACAGCACCGCGGCGGCGACCAGATCGTTCTTCCTCACCGCATCGGAGATGTTCTCCGGCAGCGGGCCGGAATTGCCGATGCAGGTGGTGCAGCCGTAGCCCACCAGATTGAAGCCGATCTTGTCGAGATCGGTCTGCAGGCCGGAGGACTTGAGATATTCGGTCACCACCTGGCTGCCGGGGGCAAGCGAGGTCTTGACCCAGGGCTTGGGCGCCAGGCCCTTTTTCACCGCGTTGCGGGCGAGAAGGCCGGCGCCGATCATCACCGACGGATTGGAGGTATTGGTGCAGGAGGTGATCGCGGCGATCACCACATCGCCATGGCCGAGATCGAAATTGGCGTTGTCGACCTTGAAACGGGTGGAGAGCTGATCCGCCTTCTTGAACTCCTCGGCCATCACCTTGGCGAAGCCCGTGGCGGCGTCCTTGAGCGCGACGCGATCCTGCGGCCGCTTGGGGCCCGCCATGGACGGAACCACGCTGCCGAGATCGAGCTCGATTGTATCGGTGAATTGCGGCTCGGGGGCCTTCGGCGTCCAGAACATGTCCTGGGCCTTGGCGTATTTTTCGACCAGCGCCACCTGTGCCGGGGCGCGCGCCGTGCCCTTCAGATAGTCGAGGGTTTCGGCGGAGACGGGGAAGAAGCCGCAGGTCGCGCCATATTCCGGCGCCATGTTGGCGATCGTCGCCATGTCTTCGAGCGCCAGGGTGGCAAGCCCCGGCCCGTAGAACTCCACGAATTTTCCAACGACACCCTTCTTGCGCAGCATCTGGGTGACGGTCAGCACCAGATCGGTGGCGGTCGTGCCTTCGGAAAGCTTGCCGGTGAGCCTGAAGCCGATCACTTCCGGGATGAGCATGGAGATGGGCTGGCCCAACATCGCCGCTTCCGCCTCGATGCCGCCTACACCCCAGCCGAGCACCGAGAGGCCGTTCACCATGGTGGTGTGACTGTCGGTGCCGACCAGGGTGTCGGGATAGGCCATGGTGACGGTCCTGCCATTCGCCTTCTCCGTCTTGCTCCACACGGTCTTGGCGAGATATTCGAGATTGACCTGATGGCAGATGCCGGTGCCCGGCGGCACCACGCGGAAATTGTCGAAGGCGCCCTGGCCCCATTTGAGGAAGGTGTAGCGCTCGCCGTTACGGTCGTATTCGAGCGCCACGTTCTTCTTGAAGGCCGACGCGTTGGAGAAATAGTCGACCATCACCGAATGGTCGATGACCAGATCGACGGGGGCGAGCGGATTGATCTTGCGCGGGTCGTGGCCCAGCGCCCGCATCGCATCGCGCATGGCGGAGAGATCGACCACCGCCGGAACCCCGGTGAAATCCTGCATCAGCACGCGGGCCGGGCGGAAGGCGATTTCCATTTCCGCACGCCCACGATTGCCGAGCCAGGCGGCGAAGCCCGCGATGT
>JANMQB010000283.1:0-15477 GCA_031370155.1 Hyphomicrobiales bacterium
GTTTTATGCTGCAACACGATTTGCCTTATGTACTGGCTTCAGCGGCAATCGCAGTTGCCTCCAGCTATGGTGCGCTCACGGTATTCGAGTCCCGCTTTCGACAGCAATCCCTGGCGCTCAGCGCCATGATATTCGGCCTGGCTGTTTCAGGGATGCATTACACTGCGATGACGGGAACGCATATCGTGCCTGCGCCGCAGGCAGCACCTGCCTTCGGTCCGTCGGTATCGAGCGATGCTCTCACCATTGTCGTGGCGTTTCTGGCGTTCGTCGTCTCGGCTATATTTCTGCTCTACCTCGTACCGGAAAGGAGCCGTGCCTCCGAGAGTGAAATTGAGGCCATGGCCGAGGCCGGAAGCATTCCGCCGCAGCGGCACGCCATGCTGGTGCCGGTCGAGAGCGAAGGTGCAACGAAGCTCATTCCGGCCGGCGATATCTGTGCAATTCAAGCCACCACCCACTACACTCTCATCTACGACGGACGCCGCGAATATTTTTCGCCCTGGTCGATCACCGAGGCCGAAAACCGCCTCGACAAGGATCGGTTCATGCGCGTTCACCGCAGCCATCTGGTGGCGATCGACAAGGTCAAGGCGTTGCGGAAATCGGGCGACGGCGCTGTGGTCGAGGTGGGCGCCCCCGCCGTGCGCTTCGTTCCCGTCAGCCGCAATCACTATGCCGAACTCAAATCGCGGCTTGGCTTGCACTTGAAGGTAAGGGCCCACGCTGCTGCACAGCAGTGAAGCCGCCGCATTTCGTGCTTCCAGAGCCGCCGCTCATGCAGATTTGCACCTTTCGTGCATTACCGGAAGTCTCGCCATTGCTGGCCGTCCTAGTATTGCTTCGACCTCCGTCAAGAGAGGCAGGCAAATGGGAGAAACGCCTTATGATATCCGGCACATTTGACTATCACAGGCCCAAGTCTGTGGCCGAGGCCGTCAAGCTGCTTAGAAAGTCAAGAGGATCGCGCGTTCTGGCCGGCGGCCATAGCCTTTTGCCGATGATGAAACTGCGGATGGCCGAACCCCCCGCGCTCGTCGACCTTGGCGGGATTGCGGCGTTGCGCGGCATCAAGAAGACCGGCAGCAACATCGTCATCGGGGCAATGACCACGCAGCACGACTTGTTGTCTTCCGCGCTGGTCGCCCGGAATCTTCCAATACTCCACGAAACCGCCCTTGTGATCGCCGATCCACAGGTGCGCTATGTCGGCACGCTTGGCGGCAATGTGGCGAACGGTGACCCCGGCAACGACATGCCGGCGGTCATGCAGGCACTGGACGCTACCTATCGCATTGCCGGCCCGAACAAGCCGAGGACGGTCAAGGCCCGCGCCTTCTACAAGGGAGCCTATGAAACGGCGCTCAAGGCGGGCGAGATCGTCACCGCGGTGGAAATTCCGGTGCCCGGCAAGCATGGCTATGCCTACGAAAAGCTGAAGCGGAAAATCGGCGACTATGCCACGGCGGCGGCTGCCGTGGTCTTGACCCTGAAGGCCGGAAAAATTGCGGCGTGTTCGATCGCCCTGACCAATCTCGCGCCGACGCCACGTCTGGCCGAGGCGGCCGCCAAGGCCCTGATCGGACGCGCTCCCGACGATGCCGCGATTGCCGCGGCCGTTGCCGCGGCCCGGGAAATCATGGACCCGGCCCACGATACGCGCGGCACGCCGCAATACCGGGTTAGCGTCGGCGGCATCATGGTTGCACGCGCCCTGAAGCGCGCCATCGCGCGCGCCGGCGGCTGAGGAGAACGGACATGTCGAAAGTTCACGTCAAACTCAAGGTGAACGGCCAGCCGGTGGAAGGACTGTGCGAACCCCGCACACTGCTGGTGCATTTTATCCGCGAGACGCTGTCGCTGACCGGAACCCATATAGGCTGCGAGACTTCCCATTGCGGGGCCTGCACCGTCGATCTCAACGGCAAGTCGGTCAAGTCCTGCACTATGCTCGCCGTCCAGGCCCAGGGTGCGTCGATTACCACGATCGAAGGCATGGCTAACGCCGATGGAACGCTTGGCGCCTTGCAGGAGGGTTTCCGCCAGATGCATGGCCTGCAATGCGGCTACTGCACGCCCGGCATGATCGTCCGGGCCCACCGGCTTCTGCAGGAAAACCCTAATCCTACGGAAGAGGAAATCCGCTTAGGTATCTCCGGTAATTTGTGCCGCTGCACCGGGTACCAGAACATCGTGAAGGCAATTCAGCATGCCGCAGCAAAGCTCCGCGGCGAGGAATTCCGGGAGGCCGCAGAATGAACGACATTTCCCCAAACCGGGCCGAGCGCGAGGCCAAACTCGAAGGCATGGGCTGCAAGCGCAAGCGCGTGGAAGATGTCCGCTTCACCCAGGGCAAGGGCAACTATGTCGACGACCTGAAGCTGCCGGGCATGCTCTATGGCGACTTGGTGCGTTCGCCCTACGCCCATGCCCGCGTCAAGAAGATCGACACCAGGAAGGCGATGAAAATTCCCGGCGTTATTGCTGTTCTCACCGCCGAGGAACTGAAAGGCGTGAACCTCGCCTGGATGCCGACGCTGGCCGGCGATGTGCAGATGGTGCTGGCCGACGGCAAGGTGCTGTTCCAGAACCAGGAGGTGGCCTTCGTCGTGGCGGAAAACCGCTATGCGGCGGCCGATGGCGTGGAAGCCGTCGTGGTCGATTACGAGGCGCTGCCGGTCCTCGTCGATCCCTTCAAGGCGATGGCCAAGGGCGCGCCGGTGCTGCGCGAGGACCTCAAGGACAAGACCGAAGGCGCCCACGGCAAGCGCAAGCACCATAACCACATATTCGAATGGACGGTTGGCGACAAGGACTTGACGGATGCCGCCTTCAGGAAGGCCGATGTCACGATCAAGGAGCTGATCTCCTATCACCGGACGCATCCAAGCCCGCTCGAAACCTGCCAGATCGTAGCTTCCTTCGACAAGATAAAGGGCGAATTGACGGCGTGGGGAACGTTTCAGGCCCCGCACGTCATCCGCACCGTGGCCTCGCTGATTTCCAAGATCCCGGAGCACAAGATACATATAATTGCGCCGGACATCGGCGGCGGCTTCGGCAACAAGGTGGGCGCCTATCCGGGCTACATCTGCGCCATCGTCGCCTCGATCGTGACCGGCCGTCCGGTCAAGTGGGTCGAAGATCGCATCGAGAACCTCACCGCCACCAGCTTTGCCCGCGATTACCATATGACAGCGGAAATCGCCGCCAGCCGGGATGGTAAGGTTCAGGCACTCCGCGTGCATGTGCTGGCCGATCATGGCGCCTTCGATGCCTGCGCCGATCCGTCGAAATGGCCGGCCGGCTTCTTCAACATCGTCACCGGGTCTTATGATTTCCCCGTCGCGCACCTGGCGGTCGACGGCGTCTACACCAACAAGGCGCCGGGCGGCGTAGCCTATCGATGTTCGTTCCGCGTCACCGAGGCGGCCTATTGCATCGAGCGGGCCATGGATATCCTGGCCCAGAAACTCAAAATGGATCCTGCCGAACTGCGCCTCAAGAACTTCATCCGCCGCGACCAGTTCCCGTACCAATCCGCGCTCGGCTGGGAATACGACTCGGGCGACTATCACACGGCCATGCGCCAGGCCATGGAGAAGGTCGGATATCAGGCCTTGCGTGAAGAACAGCGCCGCAAGCGCGCCGACTTCAAGGCCGGCAAGACCCGCGAGATCATGGGCGTCGGCATTTCCTTCTTCACCGAAATCGTCGGAGCGGGCCCATCGAAGAATTGCGACATTCTCGGCATTGCTATGTTCGACTCCTGCGAAATCAGGGTGCATCCCACCGGTTCCGCCATCACCCGGGTGGGCTCGAAATCGCAAGGCCAGGGCCACGAGACAACTTGGGCCCAGATCATCGCCACCGAAATCGGCATTCCGGCGGCCGACATCATGGTGGAGGAGGGCAATACCGACACGGCCCCCTATGGTCTTGGAACCTATGGCTCCCGGTCCACCCCGGTGGCGGGGGCAGCCATCGCCATGGCGGCGCGCAAGATCAAGGCCAAGGCACAGATGATCGCCGCCTACATGCTGGAAGTGCATGAGGACGACCTGCAATGGGACGTCGACGGCTTCCGCGTCAAGGGCCTGCCGGAGAAGTTCAAGTCCATGAAGGAACTAGCCTGGGCCGCCTACCATGCGCCACCCCCCGGCATGGAGCCGGGGCTGGAGGCGGTGAGCTATTACGATCCACCCAACATGACTTATCCGTTCGGCGCTTATTTCTGCGTGATGGATATCGACGTGGATACGGGCGTCTACAAGCTCCGCCGCTTCTATGCGCTGGACGATTGCGGCACAAGGATCAACCCGATGATCATCGAGGGGCAGGTGCATGGCGGGCTCACCGAGGCCTTCGCCATCGCCATGGGACAGGAGATCCGTTACGACGAAGGCGGCAATGTGCTCACCGGCTCGTTCATGGACTTCTTCATGCCGACGGCGGTCGAAACGCCGCATTGGGAGACCGACCACACGGTGACGCCTTCGCCGCATCACCCGATCGGTGCCAAGGGTATTGGCGAAAGCGCCAATGTCGGCGGTGTCCCGGCCTTTTCGAATGCCGTCAACGACGCTTTCTCCTTCCTCGGGTCCACCCATATCCAGATGCCGCATGACTATTGGCGGAACTGGGAGGCAGCCAAGAAGCTCGGCGTTGTGGGGTAACGTGTCGACGAAGCGCGACCGGGCCCACACATGGTCCTGCCTAATGCATGTACATATCATTTGCCCTTCCCCCCTCGCGGGGGAAGGTGGCGCGAAGCGCCGGAAGAGGGGGTGGTTCCGCCTCTCAGATGCATGACGAGATTCGCTGAACCAGCCCCCTCTTCCGTCTCGCGCCTGCGGCGCGATCCACCTTCCCCCGCGAGGGGGGAAGGGCAATCGCTGGGCGCGCATTTGTCCAGTTCTTCCGAGGCGAAGGCTTGGGAGAAAGGGAAAAGACGGGTGACAGCCTTCGGGACGGGGCTCGGAGAACCGCAATGCCGATGAAGCTCTCCGTCCTTTCCGCGAAACTGGCGGAAGCCGGTTATGTTGCCGACCGGGAACTGGCAATGGCGCTCCACCTGATGGCGCTCTTGCAGCGGCCGCTGCTGCTCGAGGGAGAGGCTGGCGTCGGCAAGACCGAAGTTGCCAAGGCACTCGCGGCCGTGCACGGGACTGAGTTGATCAGGTTGCAGTGTTACGAAGGGCTCGACAGGTCCGATTCGCTTTATGAGTGGAACTATCAGCGTCAGCTTCTTGCCATTCAGGCGAGAGCCGCCTCGGGCTCGACCGTCAGCGAGGACGATATCTTCTCCGAGCGTTATCTTCTCGAGCGCCCCCTGTTGCAATCGATCCGGCAGCAGCGGCCGCCGGTCCTGCTTGTCGACGAGATCGATCGCGCCGACGAGGAATTCGAGGCGTTCCTGCTGGAACTTCTCTCGGATTTTCAGGTGACTGTTCCGGAACTGGGCACCATCCGTGCCCGCAGCATCCCGCATGTCGTGCTGACCTCCAACGCAACGCGCGAGATCTCCGATGCGCTGCGGCGGCGCTGCCTCTATCACTACGTCGATTTTCCGGAGGTTGACCGCGAGGCGGCGATTCTGCAACGCAGGCTGCCGGGCATCGGAGCGGTGTTCGCATTGCAGATTGCCCGTGCCGTCGGAAATGTCCGAAAAGAAGACTTGCGCAAGGTGCCGGGCATTGCCGAAACACTTGATTGGGCGGCGGCACTCATCGGGCTCGAACTCACCGATCTTCGCAGCGATCCCGAGACTGTCTTCGACACCATGATGTGTCTGCTCAAGACGCAGGAGGACAAATCGCGTTTCACTCGCGAAGTAGCGGCGCGAATCCTGGGGAAGGTCGCATGAGCGGCAGCCTGGCCATGCCCGAGGCCGCCAGCCTCAGGCCCCTGGAACACGCCTTATTGCGGCGGGTCGCCGGCTTCGCGAAGTTGCTGCGCAACCATGACTTCGCGGTGGGACTCGGAGAGAGTGCGGATGCCGCGAGGCTCGCCGGCGAATTGGCGGCGGAACGGCCGGCGATGCTTCGCTCCGCTTTCAAGGCCCTGTTCTGCTCGCGCGCCTCGGACTGGAAACAGTTCGACGCCCTCTTCGATTCATACTGGCTGGGCAAGGGCATGAAGCGGGTGATGAAGGTGGGGGGCTCGGCTCCGGCTGCCTCGAGGCCAAGTCTTGCGGCACCATCGGCGCAAGCCCAGGGGCGTGACCAGCCGCGGCAACTGGCAGAAGAAGTTTCACATCTGGATGGTGACGTTCCACAGGAAGGCGGCACGGCCACCAGCGAGGGAGCCTCCGCGGTCGAAGTCCACGGAGCCACGGATTTTCGCAAGATTGCCGATCCCTACGAACTCGCCAAGGCACATGCGGCGGCGGAACGGCTGGCCAGGGTCATGCGGACGCGCCTCACCCGCCGGGAGCGCGCACGCGCCAAGGGCAGGCGCATCGATTTGCGGTCGACCATCCGGCGCAACATTGCTCGCGGTGGTACCCTGCTCGAGCTGCGCCTGCGCCAGCGCAAGGCCAAGCCGCTGCGGCTCGTGGTGCTTCTCGACGCCTCCGGCTCGATGCAGATGTATACGGCGGTATTCACCCGCTTCATCCATGGCGTGCTCGACAATTTCCATGAAGCCGAGGCCTTCGTCTTTCATACGCGCCTGGCACATGTTTCCTCCGCCATGAGGGAGAAGAACGCCAGCCGTGCCGTGGAACGGCTTTCGCTCATGGCCCAAGGCGTGGGCGGCGGCACCCGCATTGGCGAGAGCCTGGCCACCTTCAACCAGTGGCATGCGAAACGTGTCCTCAATTCGCGAAGCTGCGTCATGATTCTCTCGGACGGATACGACACCGGTTCGCCGGAACTGCTGGCCCGGGAATTGCAGCGCTTGAGAAGGCGCTGCCGTCGCATTGTCTGGCTCAACCCGATGATGGGCTGGGAGGGATACCGCCCGGAAGCCAAGGCCATGCAGGCCGCCATGCCGTATCTTGATCTCTTTGCCCCGGCTCACAATCTCGAAAGTCTTGCCGCGCTTGAACCCTATCTGGCGCGGCTGTGATGGAGTTCTAACCATGCCCCTTCAGACCGATGTGATGGAGATCGTCTCGAGCCTCAAGCAGCGCGGCGAGGCGTTCGTGCTGGCAACCGTGGTTCGCACCGTGGCCGTGACCGCGGCCAAGGCCGGCGCCAAGGCCGTCATCAAGCCGGACGGCAGCATCACCGGGGGCTGGATCGGCGGCGGCTGCGCGCGTGCTGCCGTCCTGCGGGCCGCACAGGATGTGCTTGCGGACGGTCAGCCGCGCCTAATCTCAATCCAACCGCCCGACGAACTCGCGACGCTCGGCGTCGAGCCGGGCGAAAGCCGGCAAGGCGTGCGCTTTGCCCGCAACATGTGCCCAAGCCGGGGAACCATGGACATCTTCGTGGAGCCGGTCATGCCGTGTCCAAATCTGGTGATTTGCGGATCAAGCCCGGTTGCCGTCGCCTTGTCGCGCCTAGCCTCGGTCATGGGCTATTCCGTCACCGCCTGTGCTCCGCCGGCCGAACAGCAGGCCTTTGACCAAGCCGAAACCCGCATCGAGGGCTATACCTTGCCGGTTGCTGATAGTGCCGAGCGGTTTGTCGTCGTCTCCACGCAAGGCAAGGGCGATGAAGCTGCATTGCGGGCGGTCCTCGGCATCGATGCGCGCTACAAGGCCTTCGTCGGCAGCCGCCGCAAGATGGCGGCCATCCGCGAAAAGCTCCTGGCCGACGGCGCATCGGCTGCTGCACTTGATGCGGTGAAGGCGCCGGCCGGAGCCGATATCGGCGCCATCTCGCCCGAGGAGATTGCCCTCTCGATCTTCGCCGAAATCACCGCCCTGCGCCGGCGGAAACTCCGCTCCGGCCCGCCAGAATGGATGCCGTAGAAGCCCAGGTAACGTAAGACGTAGTCGCGCATTGGCGGCACGCTCGCCATGCCCCGCTCCAGCCGATTGATTGCGCAGCCCGCTTGATAGATCAATGCCATTTCAATCTGTGTATGCATGCGTAAGAAAATGTGTAAGATAAACTTAGATCGTTCCTCGCAGAAGTAGCTTTGCAACTATTGACGAGATTTGGTTCTCGTAGCCTCCTTGAGAAACTTGTTGCAGCTTCAATCGCAGCCATTTCTCGTCCAGAAAGTCCCATCCCTCCGCTGCGAAACGGGATTGAAGGGCCGCCCGATCAGATTCAGCGGCTACTTTTCCGCGAGCAAGTCCCAGCCTCACAACGCTATCGGTTCGGCATGCCCCTGACTCCGCCATTGAGCCG
Source organism: Hyphomicrobiales bacterium (assembly GCA_031370155.1). Taxonomy (GTDB): domain Bacteria; phylum Pseudomonadota; class Alphaproteobacteria; order Rhizobiales; family Aestuariivirgaceae; genus Aestuariivirga. The sequence goes on from JANMQB010000283.1 coordinate 8,307, forward strand.
GTTTAGAACTACGGTTCGCAAGACTCGATCAGAGAATAGCTTGTAGCGGCTGTTTTCTGCGGGGGCATCGAAGTCCCTAATCTGGACTCCTCGGGAATCAAGATAGCTCTTGCACTCAACAACTCTCAGAACATTGTCACGAGCACGGTACCCGACCACATCAAGTTCCCATCGAGGGGAAGATGGGCGGCCTATCTGCCTTTTGTCTTGCTTTGTAAGCTCTACCTTCACAGAAGTCTGCACCCAGAAGCCTTCTGTCCATAGGACCTGCCCCACCAGTTCTTCAAAGGCATCCATTCCTCACGCCCGCGAAACTTGCCGCCGTCCAAGTTAGGATATTTAAATTGTGTAAGCAATATCCGCACAAATATGATAGGTATGTACTATGTCCAAGACACTCGAACGCGCATACGAGAAGGCGAAGACCCTCTCCACCAACCGGCAGGATGAGGTTGGGGAGATTTTGCTGTCCCTCGTCGAGCAGGACACCTCCGACTTGCGCCTCTCGCCCGAACAGCAGGACGAGGTGCACCGCCGCTTGGCAAACCCAGAACCACTCGTTCCCGAGCATGAGATGAAGGCGTTCTTCCGTAAATTTGCCGGATGAAAGTCCTCTTTACTCAGACGGCACGCGCCGACATCACCGCCATCTTCGAATATATTGCTCGCGACAATCCAGACGCCGCTCGCAAGGTCGTGGCCGCGATAGAAGGCGCCATCGGCCGTCTGTCCCGGTTTCCACAATCCGGACGCATGGGAGCGGTCGCGATGACCCGCGAACTCGTCGTCCCACGCCTCCCCTTTATCGTCGTGTACCGCGTGACCGAAGACACTGTTGAGATCGTCGCTGTCTTCCACGCAGCGCAAGATCGCCCGCGCGGATAGGATTGCCGCCCATAATCGTGTGTCTTTCCGGTAGGGGAAACGGTGGACTCCCGAAAACAAGAGTCGTACCAAATACTTGCTTCCATTTATAGGAATGGTGCCCAGGGGCGGAATTGAACCACCGACACGCGGATTTTCAGTTCTCGGAGTTCGCTATCCCCCGACTTCCCGTTACATCTGCCGGTCACCCAAATATTTGATTTGTGGGAGTTTGCTATTCCCAGCTCATCCTCAGTTGATGGTGATGTACCCCGCACACTGGTACCGTGGCGGTACCACGAAGATGGGCACAGTTGTGAACATGGACCCGAATTACTACTCTGTGTCAGGCGCCAACTGCACTTCCGGAATCAGAAGCCAAGCTGACATAGTATAACAGCCGCCGTTCTTCGCATTTTGACCCAAAGCGGAAATCGCTCCGGCTGCCGAACAGCCTGTATCGGAGTTAAGAGGCAAACTATTCCAGCTCGCACCTGCCAATCCTACGGTGGGAGTGAAGCTTGGCGAATGACATCTGCAGGAAATCGGTGGCAGGAATAGCAAACTGGCGTCATCGTCTGTCCTCACCTGCCGATCAGCCGGATATCGGAGCCCCAATGGCTCGAGCGCCCAGAATACCGGACAACCGTCAGTGTTTCCATGACAACACCAGCTGAATGTCCTTGAAATCCAAGTCACGGCGCAGGTTCTGCTCATCTGTGAATCGCTGCCCGCTGAGCCCAGAGATCCAGAACAACTGGCAAAATGTTGCCGGCGGCGCTTCATCGATCTGGCGGAAATTTGCCCAGTCCACAATCAAGAAACACTCCTTCATCCAAAATTACCAACAAAGATAGTTACTTAAAAGTCTTGTTTGTTGTACCGTTGATGGCAGGAGATTTGCATTTCGGATCGAGGCTTCCATTATCATAATGCGGAGTTGTCCGCTCTAGCGGACAGGCCGAATAGTTCAGAACTGCCAATGGTGAGCCAAGTGTGGCATCTGTGCATGAGACTGGCATCCTTATTTCTGGTCGCGGTATTCTTGATGGAAGTTTCGGGATTGGCACTCGCATCGGAGCCAATCCGCATCGGAATATCCTTGGGCCTCACGGGTCAATACCAGCAACCAGCGAGCATGCAGAAGCGTGCCTATGAACTGTGGCAGGACGAGGTGAATGCACGTGGCGGCATCCTGGGGCGGCCGGTTGAGATCACCATTCGGGATGACAGCGGCGATCCCGCCATGGCTCAAGAAATCTATCGGGAATTCACTGCGGCTGGTTCGATCGATCACATCTTCGCGCCCTATTCCAGCCAACTCACGGCTGCCGTCGCTCCGATCGCGGAGGCGACCGGATTTCCCATGCTTGCCGCCGGCGCCGCCGCTGACGACATTTGGCGCAAGGGCTATCACAACGTTGTGGGTATCCTGACGCCGGCCAGCCGATACACCCAAGGCATGCTGCGTCTCGCCCACGAAGCTGGGTTGACAACTGTCGCCATTATTCACACCGACGACGGCTTCTCCGAGGAGATTGCGAACGGTACACGAAAATGGGCTCCGTTCCTGAAGCTTAGAATTGTCGTCGACGTCGGTATCCCCAAGAATACAACCGATCTCACCGGCGTTGTCCGTGACGCACGAGATGCCGGCGTCGACCTGCTGGTCATCGCCGGCTATCTCGACGAGGCGGTCCGTGCGCGCCAGGCTCTTGCGAAACTTGCCTGGTCACCACGGGCATTCTTCGCCACGGTCGGACCCGCTCTTCCCGACTGGAAGAATATTCTTGGCGACTCAGCCGACCTCACCTTTGCGACGTCCATCTGGGAACCGAACGATTCATTCTCGTTTGCGCGATCCCGGGAATTTGCGGCTGCTTTCAGGGCACGCTATGGCATGGAAGCTTCCTATCAAGCGGCAGCGGCATACGCGGCAGGCCAGGTATTGGAGGCCGCTATCGGGACTGCAAACTCGCTCGATCACGACGACGTCCGGGCGGCGCTATTCGATCTCGACACCTACACAGTGCTTGGCCGTTTCGCCGTCGACAGAACCGGCATGCAGGTGAAGCGCCTCGACATGATCATCCAATGGCAGAGGGGCCGCAAGGAAATCGTCTGGCCGGACGAAATCCGCACCTCTCCACCCATCTTCGGCAAGGCCGCCCAGTGAAACCGTTCCGGCCCACGCTGCAATTCGTCATTCTGGCCCCGGCGCTGGCGCTCATGCTGCTTGCCGGTCTCGTCCTCTATTTTCTGGTTCTTAAGACCGTCGGTACCTATGTGGAGGAGAACATCCGCGCCACGCTCGACTCGCTCCTTCGTAACGCGGTGACGATTGCCGACTCCGAAGTCGACAGGCAGAACCGCGAAAGTCGCGTTCCCGATGCGGACGCCGCCCTTGTTTACCAGCTCAACGCCCGCATCCGCTTTGAGGACTTCGCGCGGGACCAGGGCGTCGGTCTGATTGTGGTAACCGACGGGGTTGTGGATTTTGCGACCGGGGTTTCACCGGATGACGCTCAAGCCATCTTGGCGCGGTCGTCGGCACCGGGAACACAGCAGGTGCAATCGGGGGCGGGCGGCAACTATTATGTGACATCGGCGGGCTTCACACCCTGGAACTGGCGGATCCTGCTGGTCAAGAGCGCCGCCGATTTCGACGCCCTGGTGCGTCAGGTGCGCCTCATTTACGGCTATTCCGCTTTCGCGCTTGCCATCACGGCCGGACTTCTGATTCTGGGACTGCGCCAGCTTCTGGTCCGGCCGATCTACCAGATCGCCGAAGAATTCAGCGGCGGCCATGAGCCGACCTATCGGGGGGTAAAGGAGCTTGAACATCTTTCCGATAGCATCGGCGCCATGCTGCAATCGCTGCGGGCGAAAACACTGCACCTTGAGACCACGCTGCAGAGCATGTCCGATGGAATAGCGGTTTATGATTCCGACATGCGGCTCGTCGCCTGGAACCGCCAGTATGTGAAGCTGTACCGCTATCCGGAGACCCTTATGCGGCAGGGTACGCGCTTCGCCGATATCATGCGCTATAATGCCGATCGCGGCGACTATGGTCAGGGCGATCCCGAGAAACAGATCGCGGAGATCGTGGAGCGCGCCCGAACCCTCAACCCACCGCGTTTTGAGATCGACCGTGCCGACGGAACCAGCGTCGAAGTGCGCCGCGCGCCCATGCCGGACGGTGGTTTCGTGACCACCTACACCGATATCACCTTTCGCAAGCAGTCGGCGCGTCTCGAAGCCGTCAATGAAGCTAAATCGAGTTTCCTCGAGAACATGAGTCACGATCTGAGGAAGCCTATCGCGGCGGTGATCGAGGATTGCCGGCTTCTCCTGGCGGAACGGGGCAGCGGCCTCTATCAATCCGAAAAGGCGGTGATCGAGAACGTCATCGGAAATGCCCGGCATCTGCTCGGCATGGTCGACGAACTGCTGGAGATGGCCCGAATAGAGGCCGGACAGATTGAGGTGAAGCCCAAGGCAATTTTGCTGACTGCAACGGTGGCGCAAGCCTTGCGGGTGACGGAGCCGGCGGCAAAGGCCAAGGGCCTTCGCTTGACGGTCGAGACCGAAGCCGAACTCGAAGCGAACACCGATGGCCGTCTCCTCTCCCGCATTCTCATGAATCTCATCGGCAATGCCGTGGAGTACACGAGCGAGGGAGCAATCTCGGTGACGTCGCGGCGGCGCGGTTCCGATCTGGAGATCCGGGTGGCCGACACAGGAAACGGCGTTCCCACGGACAAGTTGGAGCGTATCTTCGACAAATTCCAGCGAATCGAATCGACCGCCGGAATCACGCGGCCCGGTATCGGCCTCGGCCTCGGTCTCGCCATCAGCCGCGAATTCGCCCGTCTTCTGGGCGGCGACATTCGGGTTGCAAGCGAGCTGGGGAAAGGTTCAACCTTCACGCTAACCATACCTTTGCAATACAAAGAAACCCGGTCATGAGCCACGATCACAGTATTCTTGTCGTCGACGACGATGCCGCCAACATTCCCCGGATCGGGCAGGCGCTCCAGTCTCTCGAAGCAAGCATGGAAGTTGCCGGCAACGGCATGGAAGGGCTCGAGGCGCTGGCCCGGTTCTCCGGCCCGCATGGGTTTCCCGGCGTCGTCATCACCGATCTCAAAATGCCGGTAATGGACGGGCTGGAGTTTCTGCGAAGAGCCCTCAAGATCGATGCCGAGCTCCCCATCATCCTCATCTCCGCCTATGGCGAAATCGCCACCGCTGTCGAGGCGATGAAGGCCGGCTCCTACGATTTCATCGAGCGCCCCTTTGAAGTGGAGGACCTCGTTGCGAAAGTCGGCCGCGCGCTGGACAAGCGCAAGCTGGTGCTCGACAATCGGCGGCTCAAGACGGAACTCGCCAACCGGACCGGGATTGCCTCGCGCCTGATCGGCAATTCCCCCGCGATCCAGACGCTGCGCGACGAGATCGCCAATGTGGGCAGTACCGATGCAACCGTCCTCATCCGCGGTGAGACTGGGGCAGGTAAGGAAGTCGTCGCCCGCGCGCTCCACGAATGCAGCCGCCGCAACCGGTCGCGTTTCGTCGCGATCAACTGTGGGGCGGTATCCGAGAATCTCATCGATAGCGAGCTGTTCGGACACGAACCGGGTGCGTTCACCGATGCAAAGCAGCGGCGTATCGGCGTGATAGAGTATGCGAAAGGTGGCACGCTGTTCCTCGATGAGATCGAGAGCATGCCCCTCAACCTTCAGGTCAAGTTGCTGCGCATGCTGCAGGAACACGTGATTAGCCGGCTCGGCAGCAACGAGGAGATCAAGGTCGACATTCGCCTGATCGCGGCGACGAAGATCGACCTGCTCGAAGCTGCAAAACGGCGTGAGTTCCGGGAGGACCTCTACTTCCGCCTCGACGTGGCCGAGCTCCGCGTACCGTCCCTCAACGAAAGACGCGACGACATACCTCTCCTGTTCGAACATTTCGCCCAGGAATTCTCGAACCGCCACCAGCGCGACATCCCGGCGCTGTCGCGGGACGATATGGAACGGCTCATGGCGCACAATTGGCGCGGCAATGTGCGGGAATTGCGCAACGCCGCCGAACGCTTCGTGCTGGGCCTCGGCCACAAACAGGGTGGCATCGCACATGTGCTCAGTGGCGATGGCGGACGCCCCAAAACTCTGCCCGAGCAGATGGATGCCGTGGAAACCGTCTTTGTCCGGACGGCGCTGCAGGAAAGCAACGGCAACATCCAGGCGGCCGCCGATGTCCTGGGCATTCCGCGGCGGACGCTTAACGAAAAGATGCGTAAATACGGCCTGGAACGGAAGGACTATCGATAGGCGTCCGGGCCGCGCGCCGCGTCGAGACTGCGGTTGGGCAGGTGAAATTCCGCCGAAGGATCGCGGCTTTTCGGCAAGGAGTTACCGGATTGCCGGCGCCGGTTTCCAAGCCGCATAAGATCGTTCCCGCATTTCAATGACATAAGAATTTTTCGTCCCCAACGCGCAATTGGCAAGGGCGATGCAATCGGGTTGTTCAGGGCAAGAGCCCGGGAGCGCACCCCATGAGCATCGAACTCAGGTTGGCAATATTCATTCTGATCGGCTTCGTCGTGACCATCGTTGTGCATCGCGTGTATCGCAATCCTCCGCCGCCCTCCAATGTCAATTCGGATAACCCTCATTGGTGATGCCGGCGCGGTGCCGGTGAAATTCCGCCGATCGATCCCGGCAATCTGGCAAGTCCCTGCCCGGGCGCCTTTTAGCGGTGCAAGAGCCTGCTGCATTATCGATACTTTTCAATGAGATAAAATTTCTTGCCGCGGCCGCAAAACTGGCAAGGTGGATGCAATGCGGTCGCTCGAGGCCGCACATCGTCCTTTCGAATTTCACAGCGGCGCTCACAGCGAAACCGATGGAGACCTCAAATGCGTAAATTGAACTTGTGCCTTCTTACTCTCTTCATCCCTCTTTTCACCGGCGCGGCCGGTTACGATACCGCGGCCGCCAAGGAAAAGGTCAGGCACAAACGCGCGGACTTCACCGCCGAGCAACGTGCGGCACTCATGGAGAAGGCCCGCATGCTCTGCAAGAAGCGCTATGGCTCGACTTCAACCGTCTACAAGCTCGACTACTACAAGTGGATGGTGATCTGTACCGAGAACTAACCAAGTGCGATTGGCGGCCGCGGCTCGCCGTGCGGCTGACGGATTGAACGCATCCGTCTCCGCCGCTGTGGATCAGGCGCCGGTTCTGGATAATCCGCCGCCTGATCTTTTCTCACTCCAGCACATGGAAAGCTTGCGCATGCG
>JANMQB010000288.1:0-2577 GCA_031370155.1 Hyphomicrobiales bacterium
CCACATCGCCGCCGACCATGAGACGACCCGCAGCCTCGGCGCTGAAGCGGCGCGCCGGGCGTTGGCCGATGCCGGACTTGCGGCGGCGGATGTCGATCTGATCATCGTCGCCACCACGACCCCGGACCGGACCTTTCCCGCTACCGCCGCCCTGATCCAGGCGGATCTCGGCATCACCAGGGGTGCTGCCTTCGATCTTCAGGCGGTGTGCTCGGGCTTCGTCTATGGGCTCACCACCGCCGACAATTTCATCCGTTGCCGGCAGGCGGACTGCGTGCTGGTCATCGGCTCGGAAACCTATTCCCGCATCCTCGACTGGACCGACCGCACCACCTGCGTGTTGTTCGGCGACGGCGCCGGTGCGGTCGTTCTCAAGTCAAGGGAGGGCGTGGGAACCCTAGAAGATCAGGGCATTCTCGCCTGCCGCATCCGCTCCGACGGGCGCTACAGCGACAAGCTCTATGTCGATGGCGGGCCTTCGACCACGAAAACCGTTGGCCACTTGCGCATGGAAGGCCGCGAGGTGTTCAAGCACGCGGTCGTCAATATCGCCTCGATCATGGAGGAAACCATGGCCGAAGCCGGCATCAAGGCCTCTGAGGTCGACTGGTTCGTGCCGCATCAGGCCAACCGGCGCATCCTCGAAGGCACCGCCAGGAAGCTCGGCATTCCCGAGGAGCGCATCGTCATGACGCTGGACCGTCACGGCAATACCTCCGCCGCCTCGATTCCGCTCGCCCTCGATGTCGCGGTCAAGGATGGCCGCATCCGCCGCGGCGATCTCGTGCTGATGGAGGCCATGGGCGGCGGCTTCACCTGGGGCGCGGTTCTGGCCCGCTACTGACGCCCACCCTAACCCTTTGAGTTCCCGCTGTTTTATATTGACCTCCCGAAAACGGCATTCTAACCTTCCGGCCATCTTGCAAGGGGATGGTGAAGGGGATGGTGATGGCGGGCAAGACCCTCACTCGCGCTGATCTCAGCGAAGCTGTGCATCGTGAAATCGGCTTGTCACGAACCGAGTCCGCCGATCTCGTCAAGTCGGTCCTCGATCTCATGTCGGATACACTGGTCCACGGCCATTCGGTGAAGCTCTCGTCCTTCGGCACCTTCATCGTGCGCAGCAAGAAAGGCCGTGTCGGCCGCAATCCGAAAACCGGCGAGGAAGTTCCGATCACGCCGCGCCGCGTGCTGGTATTCCGTCCGAGCCAGGTGATGAAGAACGTGATCAACGGCCTGGAACCGGGCTCGGAAGATTGACGGTGGAAAAGGCCCCGGACGCATTCCGAACGATCAGCGAGGCGGCTGAGGAGCTCGATGTTCCCCAGCACGTTCTGCGTTTCTGGGAAACCCGCTTTGCCCAGATCAAGCCGATGAAACGGGCGGGCGGCAGGCGCTATTATCGTCCGTCCGATATCGAGCTGCTGAAGGGCATCCGCACTCTGCTCTATGGCGAGGGCTATACGATTCGCGGCGTGCAGCGCATTCTGAGGGAAGAGGGTGTGGCTCATGTGGCGGGCGTGGGCCGCGGGGAAGTTGCCGCCCGCAAGCGCGAGGCCGAACTCGACGGCGTGCCGGCTCCCGGCCGCGCCAAGGCGGCGCCGCACATCGCCCGCGGCGTCCCCCCGCCCGGCAAGGCGCCGCTCGCCAGGCCCGGCGGCGCCATCGGCGACCCGCCGCAGGTGATCCACCGGCTGTCCGACAGCCATGTAGATTCGCTCAAGGCGGCGCTGCGTGACCTGGGCGATGCCCGCCGGCTCCTGGATTTCGGCCGCGGCGGCTGACGGCCGTCAATAATCGGCTCTTCCGGTTTTACATGGAGGATGCTAGAGCCTGCCCGGTGTCGGAGCGTAGCGCAGCCCGGTAGCGCACTACTCTGGGGGGGTAGGGGTCGCGGGTTCGAATCCCGCCGCTCCGACCATCTGCCTCCCGTACTTTCCCGAGAAATAGGCCGCGTACCGCACCCAAGACGGGGCGGCGATTCCGGGCCGGTGTTTCACGTGAAACTATTCCTGGGAGCGGATAGAATGCTTGATTTTGCTTCGCTTTGGCGACGCTTTGGACGCCAAAACGCAGCCTTTTCAATGCGAAATGCGTGCATTTTGGAAGCCATTTTCGAGGCAAAATAGTTGACTGAGTCAACTATCGGCAAAATGCCCCGGCGACTGGCGAGTTATCAGCCGCCGAGACCCATGGAGCCCATATCCTGAAGGTGGCGGGCCTCAAGTAGTTGTGCTCTGTTGCCCGAAACACAGCCGGAAACCGGCACAGGTTAGAGCTGCCCGCAATTGGCTGGCATGGACGCAACAGAAGCTTGCCGAGGAAGCCCGCGTCGGACTCAGCACGATCAAGCATTTTGAAGCCGCTAAGCGGAAGCCCATAGAGAACAATATTCGCGCCATCCGTGAGGCATTGGAGCGCGCCGGGATGCGGATCACAGAAGATGGCGTTCACGGTCCCTTGGACGCGGACCCGGAACCCTCATAGCCGCTGCCCTGGTGGTAATTGGGTGCGAGGCTGTTAAGCTGGAGGAAATTTAGCGCCTCCTCTTAATTGCTAGAAATATTAGAGCCAAGC
>JANMQB010000305.1:0-5914 GCA_031370155.1 Hyphomicrobiales bacterium
GCGCGGCACGCGGCGATGCGGCGGTCATGCGCACGGCCGCACCGGCGGCGCTGGCGCAGTTGAGTCTCATCATCATCGCCTTCGCGGCACTCACCCATGCCTATGTGACGAGCGATTTCTCGGTACAGAATGTGTTCGAGAATTCCCATTCGGCCAAGCCGTTGCTCTACAAAATCTCCGGCGTCTGGGGGAATCACGAAGGCTCGATGGTTCTTTGGGTGATGATCCTAGCGCTCTTCGGCGCCGCCGTGGCACTGTTCGGAGACAATCTTCCGCTCGAACTCAAGTCGCGCGTGCTGGCGGTCCAGGGTTCGATCGGCGCCGCCTTCCTCCTCTTCATCGTCACGACCTCCAATCCCTTCGCTCGCATCGATCCCGCCCCCATCGAGGGCAACGGCCTCAACCCCCTCCTGCAGGACCCGGCACTCGCCTTCCATCCGCCCTTTCTCTACATGGGCTATGTCGGGCTTTCGATCGCTTTCTCCTTCGCGGTGGCGGCGCTCATCGACGGCAAGGTCGATGCCGCCTGGGCGCGCTGGGTGAGGCCGTGGACGCTGGCCGCCTGGATGTTTCTGACCATCGGCGTCGCCATGGGTTCGTGGTGGGCCTACTACGAACTGGGCTGGGGCGGCTTTTGGTTCTGGGATCCGGTCGAGAATTCGAGCTTCATGCCGTGGCTCGTTGCCACCGCGCTGCTTCACTCCGCCATCGTGGTCGAGAAGCGTAATGCGCTGAAAATCTGGACGATCCTTCTGTCGATTCTCGCCTTTTCGCTCTCGCTGCTGGGCACCTTCCTGGTCCGTTCCGGCGTGCTGACCTCGGTGCACGCCTTCGCCGTCGATCCGGCGCGGGGCATTTTCATTCTCGGCATTCTCTGCCTGTTCATCGGGGGCGCGCTGACGCTTTTCGCCTGGCGCGCGCCGCTCCTGAAGGCGGGCGGCCTGTTCGCGCCGGTGAGCCGCGAGGGTGGACTGGTGGTCAACAATCTCCTGCTCTGCGTCGCCTGTCTTTCGGTCTTCATCGGCACGCTCTATCCGCTGGCGCTCGAGACGGTGACGGGCGACAAGATTTCCGTCGGTCCCCCCTATTTCAATCTCACCTTCGGGCCCATCATGCTGCCCTTGCTGCTACTGGTGCCACTCGGACCTTTCCTGACGTGGAAGCGCGGCGATCTCCTGGGCGCGATGCAGCGCCTGTGGGTCGCCGCTCTCGTGGCGGCGGGCGTGGCACTGCTGACTGTGGTGGTGGCGCAACGCGGACCCTGGCTGGCGCCTTTCGGAATTGCGCTGGGCATCTGGTTGATCGCGGGGTCGCTGAGCGAGTTGGCCACGCGCATCGGCCTGTTCCGTGCGCCGCTGTCCACCAGCCTGTCGCGGCTTTTCGGACTTCCCGGCGCCGCCATCGGCATGAGCCTGGCCCATGCCGGCGTCGGCATCATGATCGTCGGCATCGTCGCCATCTCGCTGTGGAAGGTGGAAGTGATCGTCGCCATGAAGCCCGGCGATACGGCGCAGGTGGGCGACTATGCCGTCACCTTCCAGGGTGAAGCGCCTCTGACCGGACCCAATTACACCGGCGAGACGGGCCGCTTCCGCGTCTCCCTCGGCGGCAGCGAAGTGACGGTGCTGGCTTCCGAAAAGCGCATTTTTCAGCCGAGCCGCACGCCGACCACGGAAGTGGGCCTGCATCAGACGCTGGCCGGCGATCTCTATGTGGTGATGGGCGACCGGACCAATGACGGCGGCCGCGCCGTGCGGCTTTATTTCAACCCGCTGGTCAATCTCATCTGGCTGGGTGCGCTGGTGATGTTTTTGGGCGGCATCTTCTCCCTCACCGACCGCCGCTACCGCGTCGGCGCCCCAAAACGGCTGGCGAAGACGGTGGCGGTGGCGGCGGAATGACCCGCACACTTGCGAAACCGATGAGTGCCGGGGAGGCCTATGGCTGGCGCGTCGGCCGGTGGAGCCGGATGGTAGGCCGATCCTTGGTAGAGTGGCTGAACCGGCCCGCCGGATTGCGGTGGCTGGACATCGGCTGCGGCGCCGGCGCCTTGAGCCAGGCGATCCTTGAAACCAGTGGGGCAAGCCGGCTCGTCGGCATCGATCCATCGGACAATGATATCGGCTTGGCGCGGGAGAAGCTGCGCGATTCGCGTGCCGAGTTTCATCAGGCGAGCGCGGAAGCGCTACCGTTTGCCGCCGGCGCATTCGATGTCGTTGCGTCTGGGCTCGTTCTGAATTTTTTGAGCGATGCCGGCCTCGCGATGCGCGAGATGCAGCGTGTCGCAGTTCCAGGCGGCAGTGTCGCCGGTTATGTTTGGGACTTTGGCGGCGAGATGCAGGTGGTGCGGCGGTTCTGGGATGCGGCCATTGCCGTCGATGGCGCGGCCATCGAAGCCGACCAGGGAGCGCGCTTTCGCCTCTGCAAACCGGAGCCACTGCGTCAGCTATTCGTAGAATCGGGACTTCGTGACGTGGAGGTTCGTCCAATCGACGTTCCAGCGTGTTTTCTGGATTTCGATACCTATTGGACTGGCCTGACGACCGGAGACGGATCGACGGTGAATTATGTCAACTCGATTTCGGGTAATTGCCGAGAAGCAATTCGCACCCGGCTCTGTCAAAGTCTATTGCTGCGGAAAGACGGAAGCTTCGATCTGGTTGCGCGCGCTTGGGCGGTCCGTGGGAGGATAGCCGAATGATGCGGCAGTTTATAAGAAAAGCGACAACCTACGCTGGTTTTCACGCGGCGAAATGGGTCCCGGCTTTCGCCGGGATGACGATGATGTTGATTGCGGCATTCGTCTCAACCGCTTTCGCCGTGCAGCCCGGCGAAATCCTCAAGGACCAGGCGCTGGAAGCCCGCGCCCGAGCGCTGTCGGCGGGCTTGCGCTGTCTCGTCTGCCAGAACCAGTCGATCGACGATTCCGATGCGCCGCTGGCCAGGGACTTGCGCATTCTAATCCGCGAGCGCCTCACGGCGGGGGAGACCGACGCGCAGGTGATCGGCTTCGTCGCCGCCCGGTATGGGGATTTCGTGCTGCTGAAACCGCGTTTCACCGCCAAGACCGCGCTGCTGTGGGTGGCACCCTTCGCCGTCCTGCTGGTTGCCGCAATGTTCCTGTTCCGCCGCAGGAGGGGCGCTGCCGCCAATGAGGCGCCGCTATCGCCCGAGGAGCGCGCCGCCCTGGACCGGGCGATGGAATAATACCAAATCCCATTGATTAGAACCTTCACCGCAAGCTGCCGCTCGGGATGCCGTTGTCGGCCCGGAAGCGGAACAAACCGGTGCGTAAGGCGTTTAATACCATGGCCCCACTTGGGGGTCCGCTCATGCGTGCGAGACGGCATTCCGTTGGATCGCATTCACGGCAGCCGCGAGGACATGACCATGGGTCAACACGACCGGAATACCACGACTTGCATTGAGGAGTGTCTGCGTTGCTACCAGTCGTGTTTCGGCATGGCCATGACCCATTGCCTTGAGACGGGCGGCAAGCATGTCGAACCGAAACACTTCCGCCTGATGACGGCTTGCGCGGAAATCTGCCGCACCGCCGCACACTTCATGCTGATGAACTCGGAGCACGCCAAGCATCTCTGCAATGAATGCGCCGAGATTTGCGACCAGTGCGCAACGAGCTGCGAGAGACTCGGAGACATGAAGGACTGCGTTGAAGCGTGCCGTCGTTGCGCGCAAGCATGTCGCAAGATGGCTGCGTAGGCACGATCGCCTCATGCGGCAATCGTGCGCTCTCACCGCTATTTTGCAATCTTTCAACATAGAGGAAAATACCATGACCCGCCTCTTGCTTGCATTCACCACCACAATATTCCTTGTCAGCAGCGCTCTCGCCCATCAAGCTGCCACGATGCCCGGGATGGACATGAAGGGTATGGAGATGAATATGGCACCGAACCCAAGCGATTCAGCGTCCACCAAGGGTTACAAAGCAGCCATGATGAAAATGATGGAGGCGACGCCCAAATTCACCGGCGATGCCGACATCGACTTCATGACGCAGATGCGGACGCACCATCAGGCCGCCATTGACATGGCCAAAGTACTCCTTGCCAATGGCAAGGATGCGGAAACAAGAAAATTGGCGCAAGAAGTCATCGCCGCGCAGGAAAAAGAGATTGCGACGATCGACGCGTGGTTGAAGAAAAAAGGAGCATAGAGATCGACTGGCGAGTGGACCGCTCGCGCGGGTACCCGCACGGCCGTCATGTCGCGGGTAACTGGTAACTCAGATTTGCGGCTGACGGTAGCGAGATTTCGCGCTGAAGCTCCCCGGCATTGGTTGGCGGCGGAACATTGCGGCCGTTTCTTCAAAGAAGCACCGCTATCGCCCGAGGAGCGCGCCGCTCTGGAGCGGGCGATGCAATAACTCGAACATTACCGAATTTTCATCCGCCCGAAATGCTGCCGTAAGCCCGGCGCTCCTATATAGCGAGCATCGGTTTTCCCACTATGGAGGTTTCCCCATGCCGCACGTAGCCACCCGCAAGATCAATCGCCTGCTCAGCTTATTTGCCGCGGGGCTGTTCGCGGCGACGGCGCTTTCGGCGGTCACGCTGGTAGTGCCCACCGCTCCGGTGTACGCAGAGACCCAGGCCGCAATCGATCCCAGCAAGGGCTTTGCCGACCTCGTCGATAGGGTGATGCCTGCCGTCGTCAGCGTCGAAGTGAAATTCACCAATGTCGCGGGGCCCGACATGGAAGGCGGCAATCAGCCCAATTTCCGCGATCTTCCCGAAGACAGCCCGTTTCGCGAATTCTTCAAGCAGTTTCCGCAATTCCGCGACGGATCGCCTTCCGAACAGCCGCAGCGCCGCGATCCCGGCATGGCACAGGGTTCAGGCTTCATCATCTCGGCCGACGGTTATGCGGTGACCAACAATCATGTGGTGCAGAATGCCGAAGAGGTCTCGGTCAAGCTCAGGGACGGCGAAGAACTCAAGGCCGAGGTGATTGGCACCGATCCCAAGACCGACCTGGCGCTTATCAAGATCAAGTCGGACAAGACCTTCCAGTTCGTCCAATTTTCCCAGACCGAACCGCGTGTCGGCGACTGGGTGATGGCGGTGGGCAATCCCTTCGGCCTCGGCGGCTCGGTAACGACCGGCATTATCTCGGCCCGCGGCCGCGACATCGGCTCCGGCCCGTATGACGATTTCCTGCAGATCGACGCCTCCATCAACCACGGCAATTCCGGCGGGCCGGCCTTCAATCTCGAGGGCGAAGTGATCGGCATCAACACGGCGATCTTCTCGCCCTCGGGCGGCTCGGTCGGCATCGGCTTCGCCATTCCGGCCTCGACCGCCCAGGATGTGATCGCCAGCCTAAAGGACAATGGCGCGGTAACGCGCGGCTGGCTTGGCGTGCAGATCCAGCCGGTCACCGCGGATATCGCCGAAGGTCTGGGACTTGCCGAGGCCAAGGGCGCCATTATTTCCGACGTGACCGAGAACTCGCCGGCGCTGGCGGCGGGACTCAAGGCGGGCGACACCATCGTCAAGCTCGACGGCAAGGATGTAAAGGATGCCCGCGATCTCTCCCGCAAGGTAGCGACGATCGCGCCGCAAAAATCGGTTCCCGTCACCATCGTGCGCGCCGGCAAGACCATGGAAATTGACGTGAAGATCGGCGTCATGCCGGACGATCCCAGGACGGCGGGTGGCAAGACCGCGGACGAGAAAACCAACCTCGCCGCACTCGGCATCGAGCTTGCGCCGGCCCCGGATGGAGCCGGCGTCCAGATCACCGGCGTGAAACCCGATAGCCCGGCGGCCGACCGCGGCCTCAAAGCCGGCGACGTGATCCTTGAAGTCGCGGGCCGCGAGGTGCACAAGCTCGGCGATGTGACGGACGCGCTGAAGGACGGCGCCAAGACGCGCGTGCTGATGCTGGT
>JANMQB010000371.1:0-2731 GCA_031370155.1 Hyphomicrobiales bacterium
GCAGCAATGGTGCCGCGGTCCCTTAGCCCAAGGGCGCGGGCGGCATTGGCAGTGACGCCCAAAAGGGTCTCTTCGGGCGTCAGGCCGAAGAGCAGGCAGGCCATGTTCATGGCCGCAAGCAGGGAGTGAACAGGGGACGATCCTGGGTTGAGATCGGTTGCAACGGCAATGGGAACCTTGTGCATGCGCAACGCGGCTACGGGCGGGGCCTGCTTCTCGCGGAGGTAATAGAAGGCGCCGGGAAGCAGGACGGCGACAGTGCCGGAAGCGGCAATCGCCGCCACGCCCGGCTCGTCGAGATATTCGATATGATCGACCGAGAGGGCATTGTATCGCGCCGCGAGCCTGGCGCCGCCGAGATTGGAGAGCTGCTCGGCATGGAGCTTGACCGGCAGGCCGAGAGCGTTGGCGGCCTTGAACACTTGCTCCATTTCCGCAACCGAAAAGGCGATGCCCTCGCAGAAGCCGTCGACGGCATCGGCCAGTCCCGCCCCGGCTACGGCGGGAAGCGCCTCACGGCATACGAGCTCCACATAGCCGGCGCGATTGTCGCGATACTCCGGAGGAAAGGCATGGGCGCCTAGAAAAGATGTGACGACATCGACGGGGCGCGAGGCGGAAAGGGCGCGGGCGACGCGCAGCATCTTCAACTCGGTCTCGACATCGAGCCCGTAACCCGACTTGATCTCGACGGTGGTGATGCCTTCGGCCAAGAGGCTGTCGAGGCGCTTCAGGGCGGTTTGGTGCAGTTGTTCTTCAGTCGCCGCCCGGGTGGCGCGCACCGTCGCGGCGATGCCGCCGCCGGCCTTGGCGATCTCGGCGTAGGAGGCCCCGTTCAAGCGCATTTCGAACTCATTGGCGCGGTTGCCGCCATAGACCAGATGGGTGTGGCAATCGATCAGTCCGGGGGTGACGAGCCTGCCGCCGCAATCGACGGCATCGCCTGGCGGAGCCGCCGCGCGCGGGCCCACCCAGGCAATGGTTTCGCCCTCGATGCGGATCGCCGCATCGGCGAGGAGGCCGTAGCCGCCGGTCATTGATGCCAGCTGGAGATTTGTCAGGAGCATGTGCAAAACCACTTGTATAAGGTTGTATATACAATATACTGCGCCGCATGCAAAGCACGAAATTTCATTTCTCTTCAGCACTCACGGCGCAGGGCTGGCAGGATAACGTGACAGTTGCCGTCAATGCCCACGGGCTGATCGAGGGCGTCACGGCCAATTCAAAAAACGGCCACAAGGTCAAGGGCATCGCAATTCCCGCGCTGGCCAACGTGCACTCCCATGCACACCAGCGCTGCATGGCGGGGCTGGCCGAGCGGGCGGGTCCGGGCGCCGACAGTTTCTGGACCTGGCGGGAAGCGATGTACGGCTTTGCCCTCAAGCTCGGGCCCAACGATCTGGGGGCGGTGGCCGCCCAGCTCTATGCCGAGATGCTGAAAAGCGGCTTCTCGGTGGTGGGGGAATTCCAGTATCTGCACCACCAGCCGGACGGAACACCCTATGGCGAGCCGGCGGAGCTTTCGCTGCGCTGCATCGCAGCCGCCGAACAGGCGGGCATCGCCATCACAATGTTACCCACGCTTTACAATTACAGCGGCTTCGGCGGCCAGCCATCGGCGCCGGGCCAGCGGCGCTTCGTCAACGGTGCCGATCGATTTTTGCGCATCTGCGAGACGCTCGACCGGGTGTGCCGCGAGCATCCGCTGCGCCGGCTCGGCATTTCGCCGCACAGCATGCGGGCGGTGACGGTGGAACTACTCAAGACGGTGATCGCCGCCATTCCGCCTGCGGCGCCGATCCACATTCATGTGGCCGAGCAGGTGAAGGAGGTTGACGATTGCCTCGCCTGGTGCTCGCGTCGCCCCGTCGACCTGCTGCTCGATAGCTTCGAGGTTTCGGCGCGCTGGTCAGCCATTCACGCCACCCACATGACGGAAGCCGAAACCGAGCGCCTGGCGAAGTCGGGCGCGGTGGCGGGCTTGTGCCCCACCACCGAAGCCAATCTCGGCGATGGTATTTTCCCGGCGGTCGACTATCTCAAGGCGGGCGGGGCCATCGCCATCGGCTCCGACAGCCACATTTCGGTCTCGCCCGCCGAAGACTTGCGCATGCTGGAATATTCCCAGCGCCTGCGCGACCGCACCCGCAATGCCCTGGCCTCGGGGCCCGGAGCATCGACCGGGCGGAGCCTGTTCGATGCGGCGCTGAAGGGTGGCGCCCAAGCCATGGCCCAGCCGGTGGGCGCCATTGCTCCGGGACACCGTGCCGATATCGCTGTGCTCGATGCCGATCATCCCGCCCTCATCGGCCGCGCCGGCGACAGCTTGCTCGACAGTTGGATCTTTTCCGGCGGCAATGCTTGCGTGAAGGATGTCTTCGTGGCGGGGGCGCATGTGGTGAAGGACCGGCACCATGTCCGCGAGGAGGAAATCGAGGCGGGTTTCCGGGCCGCCATGCGGAGGTTGTCGCAATGATCAGGATCGGAGAACGGCCTCTTTCGCTCGGTGAGGTCCGGGCCGCATTGGCGGGGCCCATCAAGGTTGAACTGACGGAGAAGGCGCGCGCCCTGATTAAGCGCAGCGCCGAAACGGTGGCGCGGCTGCTCAAGACGGGGGAGGCGATCTATGGCGTCAATACCGGCTTCGGCAAGCTCGCCAAGACGCGCATCGCCGCCGCCGATCTCTCCGCACTGCAGGTCAATATCGTGCGTTCCCACTCGGCCGGGG
>JANMQB010000372.1:0-1721 GCA_031370155.1 Hyphomicrobiales bacterium
ATCCTCGGCTTGATCGTCAGCACCTATGGTTCGGGCAAGATGCCGGAGCCGCATGAACTCGAGCTTCTCGCCGCCTGGGCGGATTCAGGCGGCAGCCGCCGGACGCTGGGCGGCGCCATGATCGCGCGCCGCAAGGCAGTCCTGCTGGCGGGGCGCGAGCCGGGGCGCATCGACCCCAAGGCGGTGGCGGTGCCGCCCGGTGGCGAGATCGTCTGGGACGGGCGTTTTGCCGTCATCGCACCAGCCGGCACGGTGGTGGTCCCGGCCCGGGACTTGCATGATCTGCCGCGGCGCAAGGATATTCCGGCCTTCGTCCAGCAGGGGCTTCCGGCGGTGACGCAGGGCGGCAGGCTGCTGGCGGTGCCGCAACTCGGACTGGGCACGGGGGCTTCAGCCCGATTCTTACCCGCCGTGCCGCGATAACGCTCCATTTACACTGATGTTGAGCTTGGAAATGCCACTATGGCGACCTATGTTAGACTGCGAATTCGGGCAGGAGACGCTTTCGGGCCGGTGGGCCCTCCGCGCAAAGATCGAGGGTTTAAGTGAATCAGTTCCGCAACTTCGCCGTCTGGATCGTCATCGCGCTCCTGCTGTTTGCACTGTTCAGCCTGTTCCAGGGCCAGGTGGGGCGCACCGCCTCCACCGAGATCAGCTATTCGGATTTCCTCGAAAAGACCAATAGTGGCTCGGTCCAGTCGATCACCATCACCGGCGATACGATCACCGGCAAGCTTGCCGACGGCAGCATAGTGCAGACCACCGGTCCCCTGATGTTCTACGAGGACCAGATCAACGAGCTGCGCAAGAAGAATGTCGAGATCACCTTCCGCGCGGCGCAGAGCGACTCGCTTCTGACCAACGCGCTCATCTACTGGCTGCCCATGGTGCTGCTGATCGGCGTGTGGATTTTCTTCATCCGCCAGATGCAGGCCGGTTCCGGCAAGGCCATGGGTTTTGGCAAGTCCAAGGCCAAGCTCCTGACCGAGCGCCAGGGCCGCATCACCTTCGAGGACGTGGCGGGTGTCGACGAAGCCAAGGACGACTTGGTCGAGATCGTCGAGTTCCTCAAGGACCCGCACAAGTTCCAGAGGCTGGGCGGCAAGATTCCGAAGGGTGCTTTGCTTATCGGCCCGCCGGGCACCGGCAAAACGCTGCTCGCCCGCGCCATCGCCGGCGAGGCCAATGTGCCCTTCTTCACCATTTCCGGTTCCGACTTCGTCGAGATGTTCGTGGGCGTGGGCGCATCGCGCGTGCGCGACATGTTCGAACAGGCGAAGAAGCACGCGCCCTGCATTATCTTCATCGACGAAATCGACGCCGTTGGCCGCCATCGCGGCGCCGGCCTCGGCGGCGGCAACGACGAGCGCGAACAGACGCTCAACCAGTTGCTGGTCGAGATGGACGGCTTCGAATCGAACGAGGGCGTCATCCTGATCGCCGCCACCAACCGGCCCGACGTGCTCGATCCGGCGTTGCTGCGCCCGGGACGTTTCGACCGGCAGATCGTGGTTCCCAACCCGGACGTCGTGGGCCGCGAAAAAATCCTGAAAGTCCACATGCGCAATGTGCCGCTGGCGCCCGATATCGACACCAAGACCATCGCGCGCGGAACGCCCGGTTTCTCCGGGGCCGATCTCGCCAATCTGGTGAACGAGGCCGCACTGCTGGCGGCGCGGCGCAACAAGCGCATGGTCACCCAGTCGGAATTCGAGGAAGCC
>JANMQB010000373.1:0-5906 GCA_031370155.1 Hyphomicrobiales bacterium
ATTTTATATCGACACCGCCACCCGTCGCATATTGGCCCATCTGAGAACAGATAGTCATCGACGGTGGTGACAAGTTGTGGGGTATACAGGCCGATCCTGCATTCTAGGGAGATCAGTGGGTTTTCAAAAACGGCGGGCAACAGGGTGGATCTTAGAGTGCTACCTATTCGCTACCCCCACCCTTAATCCCTCCCCACAAGGGGGAGGAAAAAAATCGCTCAATGAAGATTTACTGGGCGGCTTCCAGAAAAGCTCCCGGCGCCATCTCGGCGATTTCGCCCGCCAGATAGTTCTGCTTGGCGACGGCCCGCGACAGCTTGCCGGAGGAGGTGAAGGGCAGGCTCTTGGGCGGCACCAGCACCACGCTGCACTCAACCCCGGCGCTGTGATGAACGACGCCCGCCACCTTGCGGCGCAAGTCTTCCATCCCGGCGGCATCGGCCAGGCGGCAATGCACCAGCACCACCACGTCGTCGTCGCCGTCCTCGCCTTCGACGGCGAAGGCGGCAACGTCGCCCGAACGCAGCGGTTCGATTTGTTCCGCCGCCCATTCGATGTCCTGCGGCCAGATGTTGCGGCCATTGTGCAGGATCAGGTCCTTGGCCCGGCCGGTGATGACGATTTCGCCGTCGAGCCAATAGCCCATGTCGCCGGTATCGAGCCAGCCGCCATCGCCAATCACGGCCCCGGTCGCCTCGTCATTCTGGTAGTAGCCGGCCATCAGGCTCGGTCCCGTCACAAAGATGCGGCCGATCTCGCGCTCGCCGAGCTCGTGTCCGTCATCGCCGCGAATCGCCACCTCGTGACCGGGCAACGGCCTTCCGCACACCACGAAGCTGCGCACCTTGTCCGGCGCCTGGCCCGCCTTGGCCGGAACCGCCCGGCGTCCCGTCTTGTAGGCCTCGCGGTCGATGGTATCGATGCGGACCGGCTTCTCCACGTCGGTGATGGCGACGGCCAGGGTGGTTTCCGCCATGCCGTAGCTGGGAATGAAAGAGCGGGCGCTGAAGCCGGCCGGCGCCAGGGCTGCGGCGAAACGCTCAAGCACGTCGGCTCGCACCATGTCGCCGCCGATGCCGGCCGCGCGCCAGCCCTCGAGATTGAGGCTCACCGCATCGCCATTGATGCGCCGCGCCGCCAGGTCGTAGCCGAAGCTCGGCGAATAGCAGATCGTCGACCGGTTCTCCGACATGAGTTTCAGCCACAGGGCGGGACGCCGCGCGAAGGATGTCGTCGCCAGAAAGTCGACCGTCACCTGCGCCATCATCGGCGCCAGACAGAAGCCGACGAGGCCCATGTCATGGTAGAGCGGGAGCCACGAGAAGGCGCGGTCGCCAGGCCTTATGCGCAGGCCGTCGCGCAGAATGCCGCGCGTGTTGGCGACAATCGCCCGCTGGGTGATCAGCACGCCCTTGGGATCGGAGGTCGACCCCGACGAATACTGGATATAGGCAAACTCATCGGCGCCGTACGGTTCGAGCTTGACCGCCGATTCCGGCAGGGCCTGCAGGGCGGCATGGGTCAAAACCTTCGCCACTCCCGCCGCCGCCGCGGCCTCGCCGATTGAGGTCTCGAGATCCTCCGACGCGATCACGGCGCAGGCGCGCGCCGCTTTCAGCATGCCCGCCACCCGGCCGACATAGGCCTCCTTGCCGCCGATATACATGGAGTAGGGAAGCGGGCACGGAACCAGGCCGGCATATTGGCAGGCGAAGAACAGGCCCATGAATTCCGGCCCGGTATCGGCCACCACCGCCACCCGCTCGCCGCGCTTGAGGCCGAGCGACAGGTGCTTGCGCGCCGTGGTCAGTGCCAGCTTGCGCAGGGCCGTATAGGGAAGAACATGCTGAAGGCTGCCGTGTGCCGAATAGAAATTGAAGCCGGTCACGCCGCGCGCGGCATAATCCAGCCCGCTCGCCAGCGTATCGAACTCGGCCAATCGCTGTGGTAAATCCCGGTTGGCCCGCGGCGTTCGCGAAACCTCGCCGGCGGCGGCTGCCTCACGCCGCGCCGCATGTCCCATCATCGCGAGAACCCCATTATCTTGCCGGTTGTGTTTGCCGCATCCCACCACAGGACCGTGTCCTGTGAATTGGACCCATGCCTACCAACCCGCCAAAACAAGGTTAAATCAATTGGTGTTGCAGAATGTAACGGCCGCCGGGATCGTTAAAATTTCAATATTCCCAATAGGATAGCAGAGATCAGCAAAGTCAGTATGCCAAGCGCGAAACCGCCGAGCCAGGCCACAATCATGGCGCTGGCCGAGAATCCGCCCCGCCGCCCCGCCGGAGGCGTGGCCGCCATCTGGCGTTCCCGCGCGATCACCCGGTGCGCCATATAGTGTTTGAGCCGTTCCACCATCTCGGGCCGGTCGGCGGTTTCGTGCAGAATGTCGCGCCCGGCCTGGTTGTCCTGCACCAGCCGATAGGTCCGGTAATCGGGCTCCATCACCACCCAGGTGATGAGATCGATCCACAATTTCGGCGAATCGCCCGGCGCCAGCGCCAGATCGAAAATCTGCCGCGCCTCTTGCGAATGGGCGATGACGGCGGCGATGTCGCCCTTGAGCGCCTGCAACCGCAGCGACTTCGAATCCTTGATGCCGCGCACGGCCTCATAATGCGCCGCCTCCTCCAGGCGCGCCTGGCGCAAGGCGTCGTCGAAGGCGTTTACCGGTCCCTTTACTGTTGCGGCTGCCGCCACGTTACCGACGTCCCTCAATCCATGCCCTGTGCCGGAATGAGCCAGGCCGCGGCTTGGTTCCGTCACCGATGGCTGCGCTGCAGGAAGAATGCCAGGCTAAGGCGGAGGCACTCCCTCGCGCCGAAACGGCCGCCTCGCCAGCGCCGCGATGCCGCGGTCACGGCTTCGAGCCCGCCCGGTGCAAAGGCGAGTAACGTCAGCGCGAACGGCTACAGCAATCAAGTCCGCCATCCATACCCGTCATCCCGGCGAAAGCCGGGACCCACGGCAAACCCGGTACGGATTCCCCCAGAGTCATCACGCGAAAGGATGGGTCCCGGCTTTCGCCGGGATGACGAGACTGGGATCAAACACCGGCATGCCGAGGGCCGCACCCATAAGCCCCGTGCCGATAGCAGCAGTATGTCGTTGCCCAAAAAAATCACGTCATCCCGGCGAATGCCGGGACCCACGGAAAACCCGAAACGGATGCGCATCGCGTCACACGGATGGGTGGGTCCCGGCTTCCGCCGGGAAGACGAAAAGGGGTCAAACACCGGCATCCGGTCCGCAACATTCGGCGAATAGGTCGAGCCACTGGGGATTGGCTTTTTCGATCGCTGCGATCTTCCAGGCCCGCTTCCACTCTTTCATCTGCTTCTCGCGCACGATGGCTTCATGCATGGCGCCGAAATATTCGAACCAGACGAGACGCCTCAGGTCCGTGACGATGCTACAGGGCCCTGCTGCACAGGTCGCCGGTCACCCCGATATAGAGCGTGCCGCGTTCCTTGCTCGCGACGATGTAGACGGCGGGGGATTTCTCAGGCCCCCGTCATGCCAGGGCGGGCCGGTCCGGATGGTAGGGGGAAAGCAGCGGATCGCGCACGCCCTCGAGCAGTTCCTGGGCCGCGAACCGGCCGACGGCCGGCGCCAGTGTCATGCCCGAATGCATGACCGCGACATAGAGTCCGGCGCGGTTGCGCGGCCGGCCGATAGCCGGAAAGCCGTCGGCCGGGTTTGGCCGGTAGCCAAGCGTATGGAAATCGAGCTCCACCGCTTCCGCGCCGGTGATCATCGCCTGCACCTTGGCGTGGAGTTCGCGCGCCAGGCCGGCGGCCCGGTCGAGCGGATCGGCGCCGGCGAAATCCGCGCCTGAAACCAACCGCCCCTCGGCTGTCTGCCGCACATGCAGCCCCGGCGACATGACCAGACCGTGCAACAGTTCACGGGCCGGCTTCGAATGCGCCAGCAGTCCCGGCGGCGTCGTGAGTTTGAGTTTTATGCCGACCGAGTCGAGCAGTTGCACCGTGCCGGCGCCCGCCGCGATGACGATCTCGTCGGCGTGGATCGTGCCCTCCTCGGTCATGACGCCGGCCACCCGGCCGCCGTCTTCCACCAGCCATTTGACATGGGCATGGGCAATGACCTGGGTGCCCAGCGCCGCCGCCCCAGCCAGCATCGCCCGCGCCGCTGTCAGTGGTTCTGTCACGCCTTCTTCCGCCACATGCAGCGCCAAGTCCGGCGGGTCTTTCAGATTGGGCTCGATGCGCAAAATCTCCGCCCGGTCCACGCGGCGGATGCCGTAGCCCCAGGCCGAATGCTGCTGGGCATAGGCTTCGAGCTCGTCGGGCGGCAGGTCCCAGGCGAGGCCGCCGCACCAATTGACCGTGAGCCCCGGCACCTCGCGGTCGAGCCGCCGCCATTCCAGCATGGCCCGCTCGCGCAGCCGGAAATAGGGCTCGGGGTTGCCCCAACTGGCATTGATCCAGGCCCACGAGGTGCGCGTCGCCAGCCCGCCCGTATCGCCGCCATCGAGCACCGTGACCGCCGCCCCTGCCTTCGCCAAATGCCAGGCGATCGAAGCGCCGATAATGCCCGAGCCGACGATCAGCACCCGCTTCGCCATCTCAAGCCTCCCGCGCCGGAACCTGCGCCGCCACCCGCTTGATCACCTCGGCCTGCCGCACCAGTTCGCTATCCGGCATGGCGTCGTAGCAGGGAAGCACGATCAGATCCTTCATCGCTTTTGCCGCAGTGACCGGTTCCAGCGCCGGCCGGTCCGCCGGCGCCGCGATATGCTGCGAGCGCGGCAGGTCCGCCGCATCGAAGCCTGCCTCGCGCAGCGCCTCGATGAATTTGCGCGGCTCGCTCACCAGCAGCGGGAACGCCCAGTAATCGTGATGCGCATTGCCTTGCGCCGGCAGGTGGGCGGCACCGTCGATCAGGTCGCGCAGCCGCTCGCCCTTCGCGGCCCGCGCCTTGATCTGCCGCATGTCGAATTGCGTCAGCCGCCGGTTCATCAGAAAGAGCATGGTGGCCGATGGCCGATAGCGCAGATTATTCGCCGTCTTGAGCGGCGCCACATCGCGCACCTTGTCGGCCAGCGCATCCTCGTAATCCTTGCCCCTCGATTTGTAGAAGCGGTAGATCGCCCCCAGCACCGGCGGCGAGGTGACGGCCTTCAGGCCCATGAATTGCAAAATGCGCTTGCGGTGCTTCTTCTCGGGCTGCGGCGGATAGGCGCTGTGGATCGCCCGCATCTTCTCACGCAGGGCGGAAGGCCTCACCCGGATCAGCGCGCCACCGAGTGCCGTTGCAGTCTTGATCGGCCCGAAGGAAAACATGTTGAGATCGGCGGCCCGCGAACCCGGATAGTCGCGCCCATTGAAGGCCTGGGCGCAGTCCTCGACCGCCACGATGCCCTTCGACTTGGCATATGCGAAAAGCGGATCGAGATCGAGCCTAGTGCCGAACAGATGTGCCGCGACGAACACCCGCGAGCGTGGCGTGACCGCCGCCTTCAGGCGCTCGAGGCTTGGTCCCATGTGGGCGAGATCGAGATCGACCGGCACCGGCGTGAGCCCCGCTTCCTTGACGATGCGCACCATGCCTTTGACATTGAGCGCCGAGAAGATCACCTCATCGCCGGGCTTGAGTTCGAGCGCCTGCAGCAAGAGATCGAATCCCGAGCGCACCGAATAGGCGGCGATCGTGTCGCCGCTATCGGAGAAATAGGCTTCCGCCCGGGCCAGCTCCGCCGCCCGGCCTGGCGGGTTGAAGCTTGTCGTCAGACCGGAGACCAGATCGCCCCAGCCGATTTTCAATTGTGTTCTCACCCACACGCGCGGAATTTCCTTGTTTCGCCCTGAGTTAGCGCCATTCGCCGGGCAATACCAGCGGCTGCGGCAACGGCAACCGGGGCCGCACATTGAGCTTGG
>JANMQB010000400.1:0-3152 GCA_031370155.1 Hyphomicrobiales bacterium
TCACCAGCAGCCCGCGCGGGCGCAGGCAATCGAGCGACGTCATCAGCGTCGCCTGGCCGACCCCGTCATAAACCACCGGTACGCCCTTGCCATCGGTCAGCTCCTTGACCCGGGCCACGACATTCTCGGTCGCGTTGTTGATCACATGGGCGCAGCCATGGGCTTTGGCGATCGCCATCTTCGCATCGGATCCCACCGTGCCGATGACCCTGACGCCGAGCGCCTTGGCCCATTGGCTCAGGATCAGGCCGATGCCCCCCGCCGCCGCATGCAGCAGAATGGTTTCGCCGCGCTTCACCTTGTAGGTGGCGCGCAGCAGATAGCGCACCGTCATGCCCTTGAGCATCATGCCCGCCGCCGTCTCGTCGGAAATCGCCTTGGGCAGCTTGATGACGCGGCCCGCCGGCATATTGCGCATTTGCGCATAGGCACCGATGGGTCCGCTGCCATAGGCAATGCGGTCGCCCGGCTTCAAGCCCTTGACACCTTCCCCCAGTTCCTCGACCACACCCGCCGCCTCGAGGCCGATGCCGCTCGGCAGCGCCACGGGATAAAGACCCGAGCGGTGGTAGGTATCGATGTAATTGAGACCGATAGCCGTCTGGCGCACGCGGATTTCGCCGGCTTTCGGCTTCGGCACGTCGACATCGACGAGCTTCATCACTTCGGGGCCGCCCGTGGTCTCGATCCTGATTGCTTTCATGCTTGCACCCGTTTGCCTCGCCCGGCATGGTTTGACTTTTCGCCTGCCGCCATTGGTGCCCCATCATGCAATATGCCGTCAATCCCGCGATAGCCGAGGTCGAGGCGCCGCCCATCGCCGAGGCCATGGGCTGGGTCCGGCCGGGCCCGAAAAACCGCTCGCTCATCAATCTCTGCCAGGCGGTGCCGAGCTATCCGCCGGCCGCCGAAATGCAGGCGGAAATCGCCCGCCTCGCCGCCGATCCCGCCACCAGTCTTTATACCGATATCGCAGGATTGCCGGCGTTGCGCGCGGCATTGGCACAGCACATGGCGGCGGATTATGGCGGCAGCATCGGCGCCCATGAAGTCGCCATCCCAGCCGGCTGCAATCAGGGCTTCTGCGCCGCCATCATGGCGATTGCCGGGCGCGGCGATAATGTCGTTCTTCCGGTTCCCTATTACTTCAATCATCAGATGTGGCTCGCCATGCTCGGCATCGAGGCGCGCTTCATTCCGGCCATTGCCGGAGACGCCGCCGTGCCGAACATCGAGGATGCCGCGAAGGCGATCGACGCCCGCACCCGCGCCGTCGTGCTGTGCACGCCGAACAATCCCACGGGTTCCATCTATCCGGCCGGACTCATAGGCCACTTCCACGATCTGGCGCGGGCGCGCGGCATCGCCCTGATCATCGACGAGACCTACAAGGATTTCCGTAGCGATCCCGCGCCGCCGCACAATCTCTTCGCGCGGCCCCATTGGCAAGACAATTTCATCCAGCTCTACAGTTTCTCCAAGATCTTCGCGATGACCGGCTACCGGGCGGGCAGCATCATTGCCGGCGCCCGCGTGATCGCCGAGATCGAGAAGATACTCGACTGCATGGCGATCTGCGCCCCGCATATCTCGCAGGGTGCGGCCCTTTTCGGCTTGCAGAATCTCGAGGCCTGGAAGGCAGAGAAGAAAGCCATGATGGCCGCCCGCAACGAGGCCCTGCACGCGGCGTTCCGCAACCCGCGGCTCAGCTACCGGCTGATCAGCTCCGGCGCCTATTTCGCCTATGTGCGGCATCCTTTCGCCGGCGAAACCGCCAAGCAGGTGGCGCGGCGTCTGGCGGGCGAACACGATCTCCTGTGCCTGCCCGGTTCCATGTTCGGTCCCGGCCAGGAGAACTATCTGCGGCTTGCCTTCGCCAATGTCGAAGCCGAAACGATGCCCGCCGTCGCCGAACGCCTGATCGAAAGTCAGGGCGGCTGACTCAGACCTCGGCCAGATCGCCAAGCTTCTCGGGCTTCTCGATCGAATAGAAACCCTTGACCCGGCCGAGAACCCCGCCGCGCAGCAGATCGTTGATGGCGCGGCTGGCGTTTTCGCGCGCCACTCCGGCCATGCCGGCAATGTCGGACTGGGTGACCCTTTGGGTGAGCAGGATACGGCCGTCGGCCTGCACTTGGCCGAGCCCTTCGGCCAGCGCGGTAAAGGAGCGGGCAATGCGGCCCTGGACCGTGACACTTCCCTGGGCCACGACCGACTCGTTTGAGTCGCGCAGGCGTTGCGCCAGAAGCCGCAGGGCCAGGCGATAGATCAGCGGATTGGCATCGGCGAGGCGGAAGAAGGCGGATTTGGTGAGATGCAGCAGCCGGCATGGACGCAGCGCCGTGACGGTGGCCGAGCGCGGCTCATCGTCCAGCAGGGCCAATTCGCCGATCAATGCGCCTTCGCCGAGCACGGCCAGCAGCCGCTCCTGACCGTCGACCGAGACGACCGAGGCCTTGACCGCGCCGCTGCGGATCAGATAGCAGCCGTCGCCCTCGTCGCCGGCATGGAAAAGTATCTCCTTGGCGCGCAATTCCACCGGAACCGCCGCCTTGGCAAAAGCCCGCCAGGCGCGCCACGGCATGAGCGCCGGGGGCTTGCCGGACTTCTTGCCGGACCTTTTGCTTTCCTGACGCATGTTTCCAAGAGCGAAATCGAACTGTGATATATATCACATTTTGCCGTTGCTCCAGCGCCAATTCACCATGACGCCCCCGTTCAGCGTTTGCGGGCGATGGTCAGGCCGTCGCCGATCGGCACCATCGCAAGATCGACGCGGGCGTCGCCGGCGATCTTGGCGTTGAGGGCGCGGATGGCGATGGTGTCGGCATCGGTCTTGGCGGGATCGGCGACATCGCCGCCCCACAGCACATTGTCGATCAGGATGACGCCACCGGCGCGCACGAGCTTGAGGCCGCCTTCATAATAGGCATCGTAAGACGGCTTGTCGGCGTCGATGAACATCAAGTCGAAACGACCCGCCTCGCCCGCCGCGAGCAGATCGCGGATTGCTTCCGCGCCGGGTTTCAGGACCAGTTCGATGCGGCCGGCCACGCCCGCCTTCTTCCAATATTTTCGGGCAATCGCCGTCCATTCCTCGCTGACATCGGCGGCGGTGATGCGTACGTCGCCGACCAGCGCCATGGCCAGCG
>JANMQB010000420.1:0-5645 GCA_031370155.1 Hyphomicrobiales bacterium
CAAAAGCTTAAGGAATTTTCCGAAATCCTTGAAAAGGTGACGGTTTCTGCGATTGAGAGCGGCCTGATGACCAAGGACCTGGCGGTCCTCATCGGGCCCGATCAGTCGTGGTTGTCAACCGAGAGCTTCCTTGACGCGGTCGCCGCCAAACTTAAGAAGGCGATGGGCTGAACCGGCTCAGGCCGCCTTTTCCAGCATGTCGAGAACCTTGGGCAGATCGACGGGTTTTCCGAACACGCCGAGGGCGCCGTTGTCGAGCGCCTTTTGCAGGAGGTCGTCGCCGCTGTAGCCGGTCATGAAATAGATCTTGGCGGTGGGAATGAGGCGCTTGATCTCGAGGAAGCTGTCGACGCCGTTCTTGCCCGGCATCATCACGTCGAAGAAGCCGAGATCGAAGCTGTTGGCCTTGTAGGCGGCGATCGCATCCTCGCCGTTATAGGCGACGATCACCTTGTGCTCGTCGAGCGAGAACAGCTCGGCCAGCGCATCGGCGTTCTCGGCATCGTCGTCGAGTACCAGGATGCTGAGCGGGCGCGCCATGTCTGTCTCCATCGTTCCGCTTGCGGTCAGGCGGCCAGGTTTTCCAGCCGGTCGAGCAGCGACATGGGATCGAACGGCTTGTTCAAAATGCCGGTGATCGCCACGTCCTTGATCGCGTCGAATGTATTGGCGTATTCGGCGCCGTTCCCGGTGATGATGATCGTCTTCACCGTGCGGCCCGCTTCCTTCAATTTCGTATAGACCTCGACGCCGTCGATGAGCGGCATCTTCAAGTCGAGAATGAGAATGTCGACGCCGCCGGCCATGACCTTGGAGAGCGCGTCGCGGCCGTTCTGCACCAGTTCGCACTGCATGCCGGTGCTTTCAATGAGCTGCTTGAGCTCCGGGCCGAAATCCGGATCGTCTTCGGCTATGAGCACGATGCCGGCCGGGTGTACGTCCCGCAGCACGGCGAGAACCTTGGCCGTGCTCAGCGGTTTCGAGAGCACGCCCATGGCTCCGTTGTCGATCGCCTGCTGCAGCAATTGCTCGACGCTGTAGCCGGTCATCATGTAGACCTTGGCGTCGGGCTGCAGCTTCTTGATTTCGAGAAAGCTTTCGACGCCGTTCTTGCCCGGCATCATCACGTCCATAAAGGCGATGTCGTAGCGGGCCGTGCCATAGGCGGCGATGGCGGCGTCACCGCTATAGACCGTGTCCACCCGATGGCCTTCCATCTGGAACAATTCCGCCAGCGAATTGGCGTTGTCGGTGTCGTCGTCGACGACGAGAATGCGCAAGGGTTTCTTGGTCATGCGGCCTCCTGATCGGCGTTGCTGAGGGGAATCCACGCGGTGAACCTGGCGCCTTCGCCCGGCGCCGACTTCACGTCGAGCCCGCCGCCATGCTGTTCGAGAATCTTTTCTACCGCCGGCAGGCCAAGACCGGTGCCGAAGCTCTTGGTGGTGAACAGCGGCTCGAAAATCTTCTTCAGATTCTCCGCTGTGATGCCCGGCCCGTTGTCGGTAACCGCGATCTCGATGCCCCGCGGCGCCAGCCGCGACTCAATCGTGATGCACGGCGTTTGGGTGGTGAACTTCGATGGATCGTCGCCCTTGCCCACCATGGCTTCCGAGGCGTTGGAGACGAGGTTGATGATCACCCGGCTCATGCGCGCGGCGTCGATCGGCGCCTGGAGATCGCCGAGGCCGAAGATGCATTCGACGCGCACAGTCTTCGGCAGCTTCGGGATTTCCTCGTCCAGCGTCTTCTTCAGCCACTCGTCGATCTTGCCGGTTTCGCATTGCAGCGCCTTGGAGCGGGAGAAGTCGAGGAGCTGGGTGATGATGTTGTCGCAGCGGATGACACCGTTCTGGATGCGCTCGATCTGCTGCTCGACGCCGAGTTCCTTGGCGTTCAATTTGCGGCTCAGCAGGAAGGCCGAGGTGCGCACCGCGCCAAGCGGATTGCGCAGCTCATGCGCCACGGTTGCGGTCAACTGCCCGATCTGCGCCATCTTGCTCTTGCGCACGATCTCGTCCTGGGCCTGGCGCAGTTTGGTCAGATTGTCGGCGAGGTCGCGATTGAGCTTGGTCACGTCGTCATTGACCGCCTGCAATTGCGTGGCGAACTGCATGGTTTCGACCTGCGACTGGTGCAGGCTCTCATTGGCGAGTTCGAGTTCGCGGTACTTGCGGCGGATCAATCGGCCGATGCCATGGCCGTAGATTACGACACAGCAGACCATGAACACGATGCCGACGCCGATCAGATATTCGAAATCTTTCAAACTTAGGACCCGGGCATAGTGCTCCCCGGAGAAACGCCGCTGCAGCGTCTGTACAGTGGCGACGGTTTCCTCCAGCTTCTCCCGGGCGGCGGTCTGTTTGCGGTTGAGTGCGCCAACGGCGGCACCCGCCTCGCGGTATCGGCCGCTTTCGTAGAGCGCGATCGACTCACGTGACTGGTTGACCATGGCGACGACGATGTCGGTCAGGCTGCGCATGGCGCCGATCGGCCGGCTGGCGGTGCTGGCCTCAGTGTTGGTCATCATCTCCTTGCGGATGGCGGCGAGCTGGGCATTGAATTCGCCATAAGCAACATTGAGCTTGTGTCGCTCCAGGCCGGGATTGCCGGACTCGAAGATATTGTTGCCGGGCTCGCCCACCGCCGAGACGGCGTCCCCGAGGTTCCAGACGTCCTGGAAGCGGCGGCTCCACTCCTCATTTACCGCCACGTTCTGCTCGAAGATGGAACTGAGCCGGTGGCTTAGGTATAATCCGCCGAAGACCGCGACCAGATCGAATGCAGCCAGCAGGAAATATATGAGATGAACCTTCGGCCAAGACCCGGACGGCTTGGCGCCGGACCGTTGAGTACCCATCCCCACTTCCCCGTTATTCTGTCGCGAACGGCGGGGGACGTTGCGGCAGGCCGTCTAAACAATGATTTAAGGAAGGAATCGAAAACGTGGCAGGAATAACAAAGTCTAAACGCGCCACCGGCGGTTGCCAGTGCGGCGCCATACGCTATGCCATTGAAGGCCCGTTCAACAACCCGCACATCTGCCACTGCCGCATGTGCCAGAAGGCATTCGGCAATTATTTCGCGGCCCTGGTGGGCTCGCTGCGCGAGAATTTCAAATGGACCAAAGGCGATCCCGGCGTGTTCAGGAGTTCGCCCATCGTCGAGCGCGGCTTCTGCCGCGAGCGCGGCACGCCGCTGTCGTTTTCCTATGACGACTCGAAATATATCGCCGTGTCGATCGGCTCGCTCGACGATCCCTCCGCCGTCAGGCCGGAGAACCAGTACGGCATTGAGAACCGCCTGCCGGCCTTCGAACGGCTTCACGCCCTGCCGGGAACCCGGACCGAAGACGACGTGCCGCCGGAGATGCTGGCCAAGCTCACGAGTCTGCAGCATCCGGACGGTGACTAACCGGCGATGGCCGCCTTGATCGCCGCAAGCGCCTCATCGGCCTTGGCGGCATCGGGGCCGCCGGCCTGGGCCATGTCGGGGCGGCCGCCGCCGCCCTTGCCGCCGAGAACGGCCGAGCCCACCCGCACCAGCTCCACGGCGCTGAAGCGCGAAGTCAAATCATTGGTGACGCCGACGATAAGGCCGGCGCGGCCTTCGTCATTGAGCCCGACCAGCGCCACGACACCGGAGCCGAGCTTGGCCTTGCCGTCGTCGATCAGGCTCTTCATGTCCTTGGGGTCGATGCCCTTGAGGATGCGCGTCATCACCTTGATGCCGCTCACTTCCGCAATGCCATCATCGCCCTTGGACCCGCCCCCGCCGCCCAGCGCCAATGCCTTCCTGGCCTCCGCCAGTTCGCGTTCGAGCTTGCGGCGCTCCTCGATCAGACTTTCGATGCGGGCGACGATTTCCGACGGCGGCGATTTGAGCGCGGCGGCGGCGGCCTGCACGCGCCGGTCCTGCTCTTCGAGATAAGCCCGCGCGGCGGGACCGGCGAGGGCTTCGATGCGGCGCACGCCGGCGGCGGAGGCGCTTTCCGAGATAACCTTGATGAGGCCGATATCACCGGTGCGCGACACATGGGTGCCGCCGCACAGTTCGATCGAATAGATGGGCCTGCCTGCGCCATGGTCGTTGCGGCCCATGGCGACGACGCGCACTTCCTCGCCATATTTCTCGCCGAACAGCGCCATGGCGCCTACGGCGCGCGCTGCATCGACCGACATGAGGCGCGTCGTCACCGCATCGTTCTGCAGCACCAATTCGTTGGCAATCGCCTCTACCTGGGCGATCTCGTCATGGCTGATCGCCTTGTTGTGGGAGAAATCGAAGCGCAGCCGGTTGGGTTCGACCAGCGAGCCCTTTTGCGCCACATGGTTGCCAAGTGTCACGCGCAGGGCCTCATGCAGCAGATGGGTGGCGGAATGGTGTAGGCGATTGCCGGTGCGGCGCGCGCGATCGACGACAAGTTCGACCGCGGTGCCCGGCTTGAAGCTGCCTTCCTCGACTTCCCCCACATGCACGATGAGATCGCCCAACCGCTTTAGCGTGTCGGTGACGCGGAAGCGGGCGCCGTCGGCCGACTTGATGATGCCGTGATCGCCGGTCTGGCCGCCGGACTCGCCGTAGAACGGCGTCTGGTTGAAGACGAGCGAGCCCTTTTCGCCTTTGTTCAGTACACTGACTTCCTTGCCGGCGGCGGCAATCGCGCCGACGACTCCTTCCGCCCTTTCGGTATCGTAGCCGAGGAACTCGCTCGCCCCTACCCGCTCGCGGATTTCGAACCAGACGGTTTCGGTCTTGGCCTCGCCGGAACCCTTCCACGCCTTCCGCGCTTCTTCGCGCTGCGCCTGCATGGCGGCATTGAAGGCGCCGGTGTCAACCTTGATGCCGCGCGGCTTCAGCGCGTCCTGGGTGAGATCGAGTGGGAAACCGTAGGTGTCGTAGAGCTTGAAGGCGGTCTCGCCGGAGAACACATCGCCCTTGGCCAGCGCGGCCGATTCCTCGTCTAGAATGCGCAAGCCCCGCTCCAGCGTCTTGCCGAAGCGGGTTTCCTCGAGGTGCAGCGTTTCGGTGATGAGTTCCTCGGCGCGGGCAAGTTCCGGATAAGCCGCACCCATCTCGCGCACCAGGGTGGGAACCAGCTTCCACATCAGGGGCTCGCGCACGCCGAGCAGTTCGCCATGACGCATGGCGCGGCGCATGATGCGGCGGAGCACGTAGCCGCGGCCCTCGTTCGACGGCAGCACGCCGTCGGCGATCAAGAAGGACGAGGCGCGCAGATGATCGGCGATCACCCGGTTCGAGGCCTTGTTCTTGCCTTCGGCCAAGACCCCGGTCTTGTCGACGATCGCCGAGATCAGCGCCTTGAACAGGTCGGTCTGGTAATTGTCGTGGGTGCCCTGGAGTACGGCGGCCATGCGCTCGAGGCCCATGCCGGTGTCGATCGACGGCCTGGGCAGCGGCACGCGCACGTCCTTCGTCACCTGCTCGTACTGCATGAAGACGAGGTTCCAGATTTCGATGAAGCGGTCGCCGTCGGCCTCGACCGAGCCCGGCGGCCCGCCTGCAATCTTGTCGCCGTGATCGAAGAAGATTTCCGAGCACGGACCACAGGGGCCGGTATCGCCCATGGCCCAAAAATTGTCGGAGGTCGGAATGCGGATGATGCGGCTCTCAGGGAGTCC
>JANMQB010000427.1:0-1559 GCA_031370155.1 Hyphomicrobiales bacterium
AGCGGCATCTCCGGTATCTCGTGATCGAGTAGCGCCAGGAAAGCCGCGCCGGTCTCCTTCTCGTACCATGTCTCGAAGTCCGCGAACGCCGCCGCGATGGAGGGCTGCGCCTTCTTGCTCTCGGCGTCCTTGCCGGCCGCACTAGCGTGGATGACCGAGGCCAGCTTCTTGAATTCAGCGACGATTTTTTCCTTGGCCGGCGAGAGGTCGTGCCAGCCGAGCTCCGACCTCAGGCAATCGACCTGGGCGGCGACGGCGGCTTCATTGCTGTCGCCGCGGGCGGCCTTGACCAGTTCGCGGACCAGTCCCAGCCGGCGGAAGGCGAATTCGCGGGTGCGCTTGCGGCGGGCAAGTTCAATTTCGAATTGCCGGGCATATTCGGCCTCGGCCCGGTGCGCTGCCTCCGCTGCCTGCTCGAAGGGCTTGATCAGCGTGTCGGGTTCGTCAGGCATCGGCGGCTCTCCGGAAACGGTGGCGGAAGAGAGTGGGAGTCGAACCCACCTAGGACCGTCTCGCGGCCCCACCCGGATTTGAAGTCCGGACGCCCCACCGGGAACGAATCTCTTCCGTAAGATCGGCCGATCATAGCAGATCGGTCTTGTGAGGATTGATGCGGCGCCAGTCGCCACGCCGCATGGTGAAGCCCTGCTTGTCGAAATATTCGAGTATCTGGATCGCCACTTTGCGGCCGACGCCGATGCGGTCGCGGAAGGCGATGACGTTGAACTTACCCTGTTCCGTAGCGCCCGCAAGTTCCCGTGCCGTGGCGGCGAGCTCGCTTGTGGCGGCGCGCAGGAAGAAATGATCGTGGGCGATTTCGTCCACGTCGCCGCGGCGGGCGGCAAGCTTGAACAGGCGCCGGATGGAGATTTCAGCAATGCTCGTGGCATGGGCAATGTCGCGCACCCGCGGCGGGCAGAAGCGGTCTTGGCCATTGAGCGCCGGCCTGATCGTAGCCCAGATGCGCTCCTCCTCGGCGGAAAGCCTGACCACATGGGAAGGCCTGCGGACCCAGGCGCGATCAAGTGCCACCTCGCCCTCGGTTGCGAGCTTGTCCAGGGCTGCCGCAAAGACGGGAGCGGGAAAGCGCGGTACGAGACCGAGGCGAAGGCGCTCGGCGCCGAGGCCGGCCACATCCGGATTGGCCAGGTGAAACTCGTCGAGAACGGCGAGCAGCCGCCGCCGGTAGTCCTGCCATCGCTGCGGCAGCATGCAGGCAGCACCCAGTTTGACAATGCCCAAGCCGGCAGCGATCTCATGGGCGGCACTTGCCGAGGTGCCGCGATCGCGAAAGAAGGCTTCAAGCTCGATCCAGCCGCGCTCGCAAGCCAGGAAGCCGGCGAGCGCCACGGCGGTGTCTTCGGCGGCAAGGGCGCCCAGTTCGGCGATGCGTTCGGGGGTGCGGCGCTTGCGTTCGGGGGCGCGCAAATCGTGGATGATGCCGCCGCCAAGGGTGCGGCTCGCCGACCAATCGCGCAGGATGAAACGGTCGCCCGCCATGGCGACGATCGGCGCGTCGAGAACCAGCTGCGCGAAACCCGATTGGCCTGGCGCCAAGG
>JANMQB010000481.1:0-2692 GCA_031370155.1 Hyphomicrobiales bacterium
GCCCCGCGGCGCGGCATTGGGTCAGCAAATCTTCGGCGAGCTGGGTGAGGGCAGGGCCGAACATGGCTCAGGGCAGCCGCAGGGTTGCGGTGGCGAAGGCGGCTATGCCTTCGCTGCGGCCGATGGCGCCGAGCTTTTCCGTGGTCGTCGCCTTGATGGCGATGCGATCGGGCGTGAGCCTGAGAAGCGGCCCGAGAACGGCCTTCATCGCCGCAATATGAGGCGCGATGCGCGGAGCTTCCGCAAGAATGGTCACATCCACATTGGCGATCAGGCCGCCGCGGCGCTCGACCTCGCGCACGGCGAATTCGAGAAAGTGCGATGACGCAGCGTCCTTCCACTGCGGATCGGAAGGCGGAAAATGCGTGCCGATATCGGTCTCGCCAAGCGCACCGAGAATGGCATCGGTCAGCGCATGCAGCGCCGCATCGGCATCGGAATGGCCCTTGAGCCGATGGCTGTGCGGGATGCGCACGCCACACAGCGTCACCGCGTTGCCGGGCGCGAAGGGATGGATGTCGATGCCCTGGCCGACGCGCACATCCGGCAGCCGCGCCAGGTTCTGTTCCGCCAGAAACCGGTCGGCCTTTTCGATGTCCTCGGCGGTGGTGATCTTGCGGTTTTCGCTGCGGCCAGCAATGACGGCAACCTCGATGCCCGCACGCTCGGCCACCGCCGCGTCGTCGGTCAAGTCGATGGCACCCGCCGCGACCGCCGCCCGGTGCGCCGCCAGGATCGCCTTGAAATCGAAGCCCTGGGGCGTCTGGGCGCTCCACATGCCGGCCCGGTCGACGGTGCGCTGGACCAGTCCGCCCGGCGCATGTTTCAGCGTGTCGGCAACCGGCAGGCCCGGAACGATGCCGGGATGGCGGTCGAGCCAGGCAATCACATGGCTGATCAGGTCGCGCGAGGCGAAGGGCCGGGCGCCATCGTGGATCAACACTTTGTTGGGATCGTGCCTGGCAATCGCCTCGATGCCGATGTGGCAGGACTCTTGCCGGGTCTTACCGCCAATGACTGGCGCCTCCACGGGGAGGCCGCAGGCGGCCTCGGCGAACATCGTTTCGTGGCCGGCGGCGATCACCGGCTGGACATGGGTGATACCCGGATGGTCGGTGAAGGCCTTGAGCGTCCACCAGATCAGCGGCTTGCCGCCGATTGGCTGGTATTGCTTCGGCCTTTCGCCGCCCGCCCGTAGGCCCGATCCACCGGCCACGATCACTGCTGCCACCTTCATGGCGCCCCTCTAGCAGCCGTGCCCATGGGCCGCAACTAAGGTGCTTGACGCACTGCAACATATGCCTATCCTGCCGTCAAATTGCTCAAATGGCATTGGCGCACAAAAAATGGGCATAAAGATCGGTCCGATCGAGACGCGCAACCGCGTCTTCCTCGCCCCCATGTCCGGGGTGACCGACGAGCCGTTTCGCGGGCTCGCCCATCGCCATGGTGCGGGGCTGGTTGTTTCGGAAATGGTGGCCAGCGAAGAATTGGTGCAGGCGAGGCCCGACATGGTGCGCCGTGCGAAGGGCGCGGCGAAACTCGATCCCTTCGTCATCCAGCTGGCCGGACGCGACGCCAGATGGATGGCGGAAGGGGCGCGGGTAGCCCAGGATCTCGGCGCCCAGGTGATCGACATCAACATGGGCTGCCCGGCCCGCCAGGTGACCGGTGGGCTTTCCGGTTCGGCTTTGATGCGCGATCTTGATCATGCACTGAGCCTCATCGAAGCAACGGTTGGTGCAGCCCGCGTTCCCGTGACCCTCAAGATGCGTCTCGGCTGGGACCATGGCGCCATCAATGCCCCGGAGCTTGCCCGCCGCGCCGAGCTGGCTGGCGTACAAATGGTGACCGTCCATGGCCGCACCCGCTGCCAGTTCTACGGCGGCCGGGCCGACTGGTCCGCCATCCGCTGCGTGCGCGAAGCGATCGACATTCCCTTGATTGCCAATGGCGACGGCGTGACGCCTGAAGATGCCGCTACAATGCTTGAAGCCTCCGGCGCCGACGGGATTATGATTGGCCGTGGCACCTATGGCAGGCCGTGGTGGCCCGGCGTCATCGCCGAAAGTCTCGATCCCGGCAGCGGTATTGCCGAGCCCGGCCTGGAGGAGGAAGCCGAAATCGTCGGCTCGCATCACGCCGCCATCCTCGAACATTATGGCGCGGAGCATGGCAACCGTATCGCTCGCAAGCATATAGGCTGGACGATTGACCGGCTGCACGAACGAGGCCATATCGACACCGCGGCCGCAGCCGAGTGGCGCGCCCGTCTCCTGCGCACATCCGACACCCGCTCCGTGAGCCGCGGCCTTGCAGCGCTTTACGACGCGTTGGGCGAGGCGAGGGTGGCGGCATGACTCCCAGGCTCCGCGATCCCGAGACTTCCGCGCCGCTCGCCCGCGCTGCCATCGATGCGCTGCCCAATCCGCTCATCGTCATCGACGCGGAGGATCGCATCTGCCTCGCCAACGGGGCGGCGGAACATTTTTTCCAGGCGAGCCGCGCCATGCTGCTGCGCCAGCGCCTGACCGATCTTGTGCCGTTCTCGAGTCCCGTGCTGCATGCCGTGGCGCAGGCGCGCCAGACCGGCGGCGCCGTCAACGAATATGCGGTGGGCGCGGGCACGCCGCGGCTCGGCGGCGAACGCATCGTCGATCTCCAGGCCGCCCCCATGGCCGACGATCCGCGC
>JANMQB010000364.1:0-2529 GCA_031370155.1 Hyphomicrobiales bacterium
TGGCGCTGGTCGAATGCCCCGAGGCGGAAGTGGCGGGCGTCAACGACCGGGTTCAGCTTGCGGCGATCGAGGCGGCGTTTCAGGCGCGCTATCGCCGCCGCTTCATGCTGGAGGGCGCGACACTTGCCGCCCCGGAGACCGTATTCTTTTCCGCCGACACGAAGATCGGCAGGGATGTCGTGATCGAACCCCATGTGGTGTTCGGCCCGGGTGTGAGGGTTGGCGATGATGTCCGCATCCTGGCATTTTCGCACATCGAAGGCGCCACCATCGCAGGCGGCGCCCGCGTCGGCCCCTATGCGCGGCTCCGGCCCGGCGCCGAGATCGGCGCGGGAGTTCATATCGGCAATTTCGTCGAGGTGAAGCAGGCGAAGATCGGCCAAGGCGCCAAGGTCAATCACCTCGCCTATATCGGCGATGCCGGCGTCGGCGCCGGCTCCAATATCGGGGCTGGCACCATCACCTGCAATTATGATGGTTTCGAGAAGCACCGCACCGAGATCGGGGCGAACGTCTTCGTCGGCTCCAACACCGCGCTCGTGGCGCCGGTCAGGGTGGGCGACGGCGCCAATATCGCGGCCGGCACCGTGGTGACCGGCGACGTGCCCGCCGACGCGCTAGCGATCGCCCGCAATGACATGCAAATCCGCTCCGGTTGGGCGGCGAAATATCGCGACATCAAGAAAGCCCGCAAGGCCGCCAAGGCCCGCGGGCTGAAGGAGTAACCCATGTGCGGCATCGTCGGAATCCTCGGCAAGGCGCCGGTGGCGCCGGGCATCGTCGCGGCCCTCAAGCGGCTCGAATATCGCGGCTATGATTCGGCCGGTGTCGCAACCCTCGAGAACGGCGAGATCGGCCGCCGCCGGGCGCCTGGCAAGCTCAAGAATCTCGAGGAGCGGCTCGCCGCCGCGCCGCTTCTCGGCACCTCCGGCATCGGCCACACTCGCTGGGCCACCCATGGCGCCGCCACCGAGACCAATGCCCATCCGCACATGGCGGAGGGCGTGGTGATCGTGCACAACGGCATCATCGAGAATTTCCGCGGCCTGAAGGACGAATTGCTGGCGGCGGGCATCGCCTTCGAGACCCAGACCGATACCGAAGTGGTGGCGCAATTGCTTGCCCGCGAGCGCGCCCAGGGCAAAAGCCCGCGCGACGCCGTGCGCCTTGTGTTGGCCCGCCTCGAAGGCGCTTTCGCGCTCGCCATCCTGTTCAAGGGCGAAGACAATCTGCTGATGGGCGCGCGCAAGGGCAGTCCGCTGGCGGTCGGCCACGGCGAGGGCGAAATGTTCCTCGGTTCCGATGCCATTGCGCTTTCGCCCTTCACCAACCGCGTCACATATTTGGAGGACGGCGACTGGGTGGTGCTGACGCGCTCATCCTGCGAAATCTTCGATGCCGAAAACCGCGCCGTGTCACGGCCCATGAGTTTCTCGCAGGCCTCTTCCATGCTGGTCGACAAGGGCAATCACCGCCATTTCATGGCCAAGGAAATCGCCGAGCAGCCGGAAGTCGTCGGCCATACGCTCGCCGAATACATCGATTTCGCCGAGCGCGCCGTGCGCGTGCCGGAGAAGCTGCCCTTCGATTTCAAGGCGCTTGACCGGTTGACGATCACCGCCTGCGGCACGGCTTTCTACGCGGGGCTTGCCGCCAAATACTGGTTCGAGCGCTACGCGAGGCTGCCCACCGAAGTCGATATCGCCTCGGAATTCCGCTACCGCGAGGCGCCGCTGCCGAAGAACGGTCTGGCCATCGTCGTGTCGCAGTCGGGCGAGACCGCTGATACGCTGGCCGCGCTGCGTTATTGCAAGGCGCAAGGCCAGCACACGCTGGCGATTATCAATGTGCCGGAGTCAACCATCGCCCGCGAATGCGAACTGGTGCTCCGCACCTATGCCGGACCCGAGATCGGCGTTGCCTCGACCAAGGCCTTCACCTGCCAGCTTGCCACTCTT
This sequence comes from Hyphomicrobiales bacterium, assembly GCA_031370155.1. Taxonomy (GTDB): domain Bacteria; phylum Pseudomonadota; class Alphaproteobacteria; order Rhizobiales; family Aestuariivirgaceae; genus Aestuariivirga. The sequence goes on from JANMQB010000364.1 coordinate 1,959, forward strand.
GCCTGCCTTGCCATTCTGGCCGGCAAGCTGCGCGGCACCATCACGCGCGAGCGCGAGATGGAACTTGTCGGCGCCCTCATCGAGGCTCCGCGCCACATGGCGGAGATCCTGAAGGGAGAAAAGCACATCGCCACCGTCGCCCGCGAGATCGCCCATGCCCGCGACGTGCTGTATCTGGGGCGCGGCATCAATTATCCGATAGCCCTCGAAGGCGCCCTGAAGCTCAAGGAGATTTCCTATATCCATGCCGAGGGCTATGCGGCGGGCGAGCTCAAGCACGGACCGATCGCGCTCATCGACGAGAACGTGCCGGTCATCGTCATAGCACCCCGCGACGAGCTTTACGAAAAGACCGTCTCCAACATGGAGGAAGTGGCCGCGCGCGGCGGCAAGATCGTGCTCCTGACCGACGACAGGGGAATCGCGACCAACGCCCAGAACACGTTCCGGCGCATCGGCGTACCGCGGGCGCACGCCTTCATCAGCCCGCTGCTCTATGCCGTGCCGGTTCAGCTTCTCGCCTATCACGCCGCGGTGTTCATCGGCACCGACGTGGACCAGCCGCGCAACC
>JANMQB010000545.1:0-8483 GCA_031370155.1 Hyphomicrobiales bacterium
GTGGTGAGGATCAGGAACTCGCTCATGAACACGCCGAATGGCGGCAGTCCTGAGATCGCAAAGACGCCTACCGCCAGACCAATCGCAAGACCGGGATGGGTCACACTAAGTCCCCGGATTCCGGCGATGCGCTGGGTATTCTTGGCCTGCGCAACATGGCCTACGGCAAAGAAGATCGCCGATTTGGTCAGGCTGTGCATCGCCATGTGCAGGAGCCCGGCGAAATTGGCCAGGGGCCCGCCCATGCCAAATGCAAAGGTGATGAGCCCCATGTGCTCAATGGACGAGTAGGCAAACAGCCGTTTGATGTCGCGCCGCTGGTACAGCATGAAGGCGGCGAAGATCAGCGAAATGAGCCCCATGACAATCATGACGGGGCCGGGATCAATGGCGTCGGGATGGGCGGCAATGATCATCTTGAACCGCAGCAGCGCATAGAGGGCCACATTGAGCAGCAGGCCTGAGAGCACTGCCGATATCGGCGTCGGACCCTCAGCATGGGCGTCGGGCAACCAGGCATGAAGTGGGACCAGGCCTACCTTGGTGCCATAGCCGATGAGCAGGAAGATGAAGGCGAGATTGAGCAGCGAGGCATCGAGGTGTGGAGCGGCGACCAGCAACAGGCTCCAGGTCATTGCCGGGGCGCCTTCGCCCAGGGCTTTCTGGCCGGCGAGATAGATCAGGATGGTTCCGAAGAAGGCGAGCGAAATGCCGACACTGCCGAGGATGAAATATTTCCATGCCGCCTCAATGGCCGACGGTGTGCGGTAGATGCCGACCATGACCACGGTAATCAGCGTCGCCATTTCCAGGCCGACCCACATCAAGCCGATGTTGTTGGCGGTGAGCGCCAAGTTCATCGATCCCATCATGCCGAGAAACATTGCATGATAGAAACGCACGAACAGAGGGGTAAGCTTGCCGGTTTCAATCTCGTGGCCGATATAACTGGCGCTGAACACGGATGCGGTAAAGCCCACCAGCGTATTCAGGATGATGAAAAGGATATTCATCTCGTCGACGATGAAGTAACTGCTCGCCTCGCGGCCTATGAAAAGCAGTGACACTCCGGAGAGAAAGGTAGCAAACATGGCGAGCACGTTGCACGCCGCCGAAGCCCTGTAACCCGGCACGAAAACAAGGACAGCCGCCGAGACGAAGGGAATGCCGATGACCAATGCGACGGACGTCATCATTTGGTGTCGCCCCTGACGTTTTGGAGGGCCTCGATGTCAACACTGTCAAAGCGTTCCCGGATGCGGAACACGAAGACGGCAAATACGAACAACGCAATGAGGACGGAGAAGGCGACGCTGACCTCGACCACGAGCGGCATGCCGCGTGCACCTGTGGCAGCAAGGATCAGGCCGTTCTCCAGCGACATAAAGCCAACAATCTGGGTGACGGCATTCCTTCGCGTGATCATCATCAACATCCCGAGAAGAATGATGGCGAGCGCCAGCGCCAGGCCTTCGCGCGTGTAGGATTCCGCCGCCGCCGTGATCTTCAGAACCAGCAGCAGGGACAGCGAGGTGAGCGCCAGGCCCAGTATCAGGGTCCTGCCCACACCCACCACCTGCTCCACATCGCGATGCACGCCAAGGCGGACGATCATCTTGTGAAGCGCCACGGGGATGATGATGCCCTTGAGGCCGAGTGCCAGCCCCGCCGTGATGAAGAGATGCGGACGCTGCTGGGTCCAGGCGTCCCAGCCTACCGCCATGGCAAGCAGGATCGCCTGCGCGGCGAAAATGTTCAGCACGGCGAAGATGCGGTCCTGATAGAGCAAGGCAAAGCTGGCGACCAGCATCATGCCGGCGAGAAGGTGCGAGACGTCATAGATTTGGGCTTGGTTCATTTGAGCACTTCGCGCGTCACGAAGGTGAGCAGAATGGCGAGGAAGGCAAAAACGAATGCGCCGCCGAGAAATTCGCTGACACGGAACACCCGCATCTTGGCGATGCTCACTTCCCAGATACCGAGGAGGATCGCGGCGCCGGCAATCTTGCCGAGATAGATGGCGCCGCCGCCGAGCCACGCTACCGGGCCGGCCTCGACCCGCACGATGCCGAACGGCAGGAAAAGCGAGGCGATCAGAGAGACATAGAGGACAAGCTTCAACTGGCTAGCAGCCTCGATCATCGCCAAATGCCTTCCGGAATATTCCAGCACCATCGCTTCATGCACCATGGTGAGTTCGAGATGGGTTGCCGGATTGTCGATGGGGATCCGGGCATTCTCGGCCAAGGCCACCATCACCAGCGCCACAAGCGCCAAAGCCAGCGACACGTGCACGGTGAACGGAGCTGCGATCAGGAAATCCGCGACCCCCGGCAATTGCGTGGTTCCCGCGGCAAGAGCCATGGTGAGCACGACCAGCAGCATGGCGGGCTCGGCCAGCGTGGCGATCATCATCTCGCGCGAGGATCCGATGCCGCCGAAACTGGTGCCTATATCCATGCCGGCGAGCGCCAGCATAAACCGCGCGCTTCCCAATAATGCAATGATGACAATGACATCACCCGTCCAGCTGAACAGTAGCCCGGTCGCGAAGGTCGGCACCAGCGCGGCTGCTACCCAGGCCAGCGCGAAGATGAGATACGGCGCGACCCGGAACAGCCATGAGGCGCTTTCGGCTACAATGGCTTCCTTGCGGACCAGCTTAATGAGGTCGCGGTAAGGCTGGATGACCGGTGCTCCCTGCCTGCGCATGAAGCAGGCCTTGGTTCGTCTTGTAATACCGGTGATCGCCGGGGCCACCAGAAGCACCAGGAACATCTGGACCGTTTGACCGAACAGAAGGGTAAGGGTTTCGCCCATCAGAACCACACTGCCGCAATGAGAAGCAGCACGATGAGCGCGCTGAACATGAGCATCAAGTAACGGCGGATCGTCAGGAACTGCAGCACGTTCAGGCGTTCAGAAAGGCTCAAGACCGCGCGGGCCGGTGCGGCATAGAGCATCTCCCAGGCATAGTCGTGCAAGCTGACGGTGAGGCGCGCCGGGCGTTGATCTCCGGGTGCCGGCATGTCGACGTCTTCGGAGGCCCCAAAGGCGATCGTGCCATAGACGCGGCGGATCGGCTGGGCGAAGCTGCTGGCGGTGTATTGTGTCTCAGGGCTCGGATCGGGGAAGCCGCAATCCCAGGCCGGCGCTCGGCGCAGCGCACGCGACACCGAGCGGTGGATGGCAAATCCGGAGAGCGAGGCCGACACCACGATGAAGAGGAACAGCAAGAGGCTGTTGTAGGAGCTGCGGCCTTCGACGGTCGGCACGACGGACAGCCAGGGCATGCTTGTCTGGACGGGCATCCGGTCGCCGAGCAAGGCCAGATTGACCGGCGCGAGAAGGTCGATCACCACACCGGGGAACAGCCCGGCGAAGACGCAAAGACCAGCCAGAACAAACATTGACGTGAGCGCAAAGCGATTTACCTCGTGAGCGTGGCGCACGGCCTCGCTGCGCGGACGGCCGAGGAAGCTGACCCCGTATGCCTTGACGAAGCAAGCAGCGGCAAGCGCCGCAGATAGTGCGAGAACCGCGCCTACCGAAGGAATCAGGAACTTCAGACCCAGCTGCGGCAGGTCCGGACTGTGCAGTATGGCCTGGAAGGTCAACCACTCGGAAACAAAGCCGTTGAGTGGTGGCAGAGCGGAGATCGCCACGCATCCGATGAGAAACGCCAAGGCCGTCATCGGCATGCGGTGAATCAGGCCACCCATCTCCTCCATGTCCCGTTGGCCGGTCGCATGCAGCACCGCGCCAGCGCCGAGGAACAGAAGGCTCTTGAAGAGCGAGTGGTTGAAGACGTGAAACAGCGCGGCGGTGAGCGCGAGTGCAGCGAAGGGCTCCATGTGGTTCGTCTGGAACGCCAGTGCGAGTCCCAGCCCGATAAAGATGATGCCGATGTTCTCGACGGTGTGGAAGGCGAGTAGACGCTTCAGGTCGTGCTGCATGAGGGCGTAGAGGACGCCCAGCAACGCGCTCGCGCCGCCAAGGACAAGCACGATCATGCTCCACCACAGCGCCGGTTCGCCGAGCAGGTCGAAAACGATGCGGACAAGCCCGTAGATGGCGACCTTGGTCATGACTCCGCTCATCAAGGCGGAGACATGGCTGGGAGCCGCGGGATGGGCCAGCGGCAACCAGGCGTGCAGCGGGACGATACCGGCTTTCGATCCGGCGCCGACGATGGCGCCGGCCAATACGAGTCCCGAGACCAGCGGTCCGGGCGGCGTGGCGCGGATGGCGTCAAACGCATAGTTGCCGGTAGCGCCCGCCAGCCCACCGAAGGCGAACAAGAGCGATACCGTGCCGATCGCCGCCATCACCAGATAGACATGACCGGCATGGCGGCTGTCGGCATCCCAGTGACGCGAGACGACGAGCACCCACGAGGTGAGCGACATCAGTTCCCAGGAAAACAGGAAACCGAAGGCATCGCCGGCGAGGAGAACCAGATTCATTGCCGCCGCGAAGGCAGGGAAGAACGGTTCGATCCGCGCCGAGAGGTCGCGGTCGCGGTCGAGTCCCATCCCGTAAATGGCGGAGGTCAGCACGCCGATATTCACGATCAAGCCGAAAAAGGCCGATAACGCATCGAGTTTCACATGCAGTCCGATGGACGGCAGCCCGAGCGGAAGCCTGAATCCGGCATTCGTATCGGCAATCAATGCGGCGAGATCGGCAAATGAGGCCACCGCCGCCGCCGCGATGCACACAGGATAAACCGCCGCGAGTGCTACCCGGTGCCGGTGGAAGACGGCGGCAAAGCCGGCCGCCGCCGCATAGAGCAGGATCGCCGCAAGCTGAGGAGCAGCGGAAAAGTCCACGCCGGTCATTTGGATGACTCTTTGAAACGGACGCCCCGGCCTCCGCCGGTGCTTGCCGCTCCTTCGCCAATCAATTCGAGGCCCGCCTTGTCCAGTGCCTCAAGCACCTTCATCAGGCTTGCGACAATACCCCTGACATTGTCGGGGCTGGCTTCCATGCACTGTATGGCTGGCAGCGACACTCCCACCATGTCCGCCAGCGTCTGGTGATTGATACCGAGCAATGCGCGCGACGCCCGCAGTTGGGCCGCTGTGATCATGGATGCAAGCCGTTCAGTGATTGAGTCGCAATCTATTGTGCCTTTATTCCGATGTCTAGCGCATTGGGACTCACCCAGAACATGGCAGGGTCCCGTCCCGGTTGGTGGTGTAACCGAGAGAGCGTAAGGCACCACAATCAAACTGCCCACTATCTTCCTTCCGGTGGAGGTGTTTCAAGACCGGTAACGGACAGCCGGTAACTGGTCTCCCCGAGTTTGCCCGCGGTGAAAGCGACCGCCGTGGGTTCCGCCCTCCGTGCTCAGCGGATTGGGGACTGCGGACGCCTTGATGCCGAGTCCCAGCGCGCTGCACACCGGCTCGATACCGAGGGCCCTGTGGCGCCGGTTCCACGGCGGCGAGATAAGAGCACCCCGGTCACGTCAGAGCACGGAATCGTCGAGCTTGGGCCAGACCTCGCCACCCCAAATGCGCCGCTCGCGGATGATAGCACGCGGGCGCTGCGGATCTGGACTGTCGATCTCGCGGCCCAAGCGGTGGCCGTCGAACACGGCATCGGCGATGTAGCGCGGCGCAAGGCAGTCGCCGGCCCGGTAGATGCCGGCGAGACCTCTTGCCGCCCATTCGGACCGGCGGGCGGCGAGATCACGATAGAGCAACGCGTTCGAGTGACGGCCCGTGCACAGCACGACCGTATCGCATCGGAAGTCCTCCGTGTCCGTGCCGGCGCGGCGCGGGAGCTCGCCCGCCCGTGGTTGCTCGGTCCGCTTCGATCCGTCGCGGTAGATATCATGGAGGCGGAGGGTCACGGGTCCGCTCGCCTCGGCGCTTTCCACCCATGTGCCGGCACGGCTGGCGATGCCCTTCTCGCGCATCATGCGGCGCAGGTTCGGCCCCTCGAGGGTGAAATCCGTATAGGGGGCCACGCGGTCGAAGAGCGTGATGAGCGTGACCTGCTTGCCTCTGTCCGCCAGTAGTTCGGCGAGGCTCACGGCCATGAAGTAGCCGTCGCTGTCAAGGATTGCGACGATGTCGCCGATGCTCTTGCCGGCGAAGACCTGTTCGGGCGTGACGAACTCCGGAAGTGCCGCGTCGATCCCCGGGATGGGATCGGGACCGGCGGCACCGCGGCCGTCGCCGCTCCAGCTGGCGCCCGTTGCGAGCACGATCTTGGCGGCGCCGTAGTTCAGGAGATCGTCGGCCGTGGCCTGCCCCGTGCCCAGCATGACCTCGATTGTGGACATCTGGCGAAGCTGCGCCTCGCGGTAGCTCACCACGCGAAACCACTCGGCTAGACCGGGGAGTGCCGCAACCTGCCGGAGATGTCCGCCCATGGACTGCTCCGCCTCGATCAGATGAGCGCGATAACCGCGCCGGCCCAGTACGCGCGCGCATTCCAGCCCGGCGGGACCGGCGCCGACAATGAGGATCAGCTCATCGCTGCCACGCGGTGCAAAGCGTTCGGGGTGCCAGCCGCGGCGGTATTCCTCGAGCGCCGTCGGGTTCTGCGTGCAGACGATCGGCACGCCGTATTCGAAGCGGGCGATACACTGGTTGCAGCCGATGCATTCGGCGATGTCCTCGGCCCGGCCCTCGTCGATCTTGCGCGGCAGCCAGGGGTCGGCGATGGAAGGCCGGGCGCAGCCGATGATGTCGAGTTGGCCGGAACGCAGGACGTGGACCATTTCATCGGGATCGGTGAAGCGGCCGACACCGACGACGGGAACCTTGGCGATCCGTTTCACCTCGCGTGTCCACGGCGCCTGGCGGTTCGACTTGTAGAAGCGTGATGGACCCGCATCCTCCCCCCATTCCTGCAGGCTGCTGACATTCACATCCCACAGATCGACGAGGCCGAGGCCAGTGACGTAATCCACGAAGCGAAGCCCGTCGTCGGCCGCCTCCACGCCGTCGCGCCCGGAAAGCTGGTCGATCGAAAAGCGGGTGGCGACCGCGCATTGTCCCGCGGCGGCCGTGCGCACCGTCTCGAGAATTTCAACCCAGAGCCGGGCCCGGCCGGCGAAATCTCCGCCATAGCGTCCGCCGCGCCGGTTATGGTGGCGCGACAGCATCTGCACCGGCAGTGCACCGTGGGTGCCGTGGATGTAGAGGATGTCGAATCCCGCATCGATGGCGCGACGTGCGGCCTCCGCGAACATGGTGACGATGCGGGAAAGATCGGAATCCTCGGCCTCGTAGGTGTAGACTTGCGGAATCCAGGGTGTGGCGAACTGGTGGGCGGCGGCCGAGACATAGCGGCTGCCGAGATTGTTCGAGAGGCCGCCGGCATGGCACAGCTCGACCCCGGCGAGCCCACCCCACTTGTGAACGGAGTCGGTCATGTGCCGGTGGTTGATGATGTCGCCCTGGTCCATAAGGCTGGTGACGATGGCGACCGGCTGATCGGTTTCGGGATGGATCATGCAGGCTTCGGTGCAGAGCGCGGCCCAGCCGCCCTCCGCCTTCACCTCCCGGTGCATGGCATTGGCGCCCGGCCGCTCCACCCCGGCGCCGGTGCATTGCGGCACCTGGAAGAACCGGTTCTTCAGCGTCTTTGGTCCGATGGCGATCGGTTCGAACAGCGGGTCGTGGCGGGGATCGCGCGGCATGGCGGTTACCTCTGGAACCCGGTGCCGAGGTCCACATGGCTCTTGAAGGCCATGTAGCCGGAATCCGCGGTGTGGATGCCGCCGGTGATCCGCCGCGCCTCGTCGGAGGCGAGAAACACGGCGAAAGCGGCGATGTCTTCGGGATCCATGATGCCCATGAGATGCATGCGCTCGATCTTCTCGCGCTCCGCCGGATTGTCCATGAACACGCTCTGGTGCGGGGTCGCCACGAAGCCCGGGCAGATGGCATTGACGCGGACGCCCTCCGGTGAGAGACCGGCCGCCATGGACCGGGTGAGTGCCACGACGCCGCCCTTGGCCGCGGTATAGGCGTCGATACCCGCCGTGCCGATGAGGGCATCTACCGTGGCGGTGAGCACGATCGATCCGGCTTTGCGCTGAAGCATGTGTTGTGCTGTGTACTTCGCGGTGAGGAAGGTGCCGGTGAGCACGAGATCGACGATCTTAGCCCAAATTTCCTCCGGCAACTCGGTAATGCGGCGGTCGTGGGTGTTGACCAGGGGCACCGAAACGGCATTGTGAAACAGAATGTCGATGTGACCGAAGTGGTCGACGGCCTTCGCGACCATCGCCTGCACCGAAGCGCTGTCACGCACATCAACACGGCAGGCGAGTGCGCGCTGGCCGCCGGTGGTGATCGCCGCTGCGACGGCGGCGGCACCTTCGGCATTGAGATCGGCCACGACTACCGAGGCCCCTTCCCGGGCCATGAGTTCGCATCCCGCCCGGCCGATGCCGGACGCGCCGCCGGTGATCCGCCGCGCCTCGTCGGAGGCGAGAAACACGGCGAAAGCGGCGATGT
>JANMQB010000551.1:0-3337 GCA_031370155.1 Hyphomicrobiales bacterium
GATGCATCTTCAACTGTAGCGTATTCGAGATTGCGACTTGTGCTTACCAAATGCTTACCAGGAATAACCTCTAGTAAGCAGTTCAGATTAGAAATGCCGTAAGTCATTGAAAAGATTGGCGCGCCCGACAGGATTCGAACCCATGACCCCCAGATTCGTAGTCTGGTGCTCTATCCAGCTGAGCTACGGGCGCGCATGTTTCAGAATGGGCGTCTCTCTAGTATAGGCCCGCCACAAACGCAAGCCTTGGCGGTCACAGTTCGGCGAGTGCGCGATAACAAGGCAGGGCCCCCGCCGATCGGGCCTCCCAGATCGCGCGGCCGGCGGCGCGGGCCAGCGTCGATGCGGCGAGACTGCCCAGCCGCGCCAGTGTCAGCGGGCGCGGCTCGGCAAGCACTTTTCGCCCCGTCGCCGCCGCAAACACCATATCGCCGTCGAAAGGCGTATGCATTGGCCGGATCGCCTGAGCGAGCCCGCCCGCCGCCATGATCGCCAGCCGCTTGGCCTCGGGCTTGCTGAGCCTGGCATCGGTGGCGACGACGGCAATCGTCGTATTGGCGCCGGGCTCCGCCGCACTGGCCATCAGCTCAAGCTTGGTGCCGGTGAAACGCTGCTGTGGCGGCAAGCCGGCGGCGCGGGTCTGCGGCCCCATTTCATCGCCGATCGCGTGGTCGGCCGCCCACAGCCTCGCCGAATCCGGCCGCACGCACGAGCCGACGCTGTTGACCGCGACGAGCGCCCCCACCGTGTAGCCGTTCCACTGGGCCGAAGCGCTGCCGAGCCCGCCCTTGATCTGCCCGGCCATGGCGCCGGCGCCGGCCCCCGCATTGCCGAGGGCGAAATCCTTGGATAGGGCGGCGAAAGCCTCGCGGCCGAGCCGGTGATAGGGCGCTTCATCGCCCCAGGCCTTGTCGCCGCCATTCATCAGGTCGAACAGGATCGCCGCGGGAACCACCGGGCAGGGCCAGGCCTGCTGGCCAAAGGCGAAGCCGACGCCCCTGCGCGCCAGCTCCGTGGTGACGGCGGAAGCGGCATCGAGGCCGAAGACCGAGCCGCCCGACAGCACGATGGCGTGGAACGCCTCGACCAGGTTTTCAAGTTCGAGGGCCGGCGTCTCGCGGCTGCCCGGCGCGCCACCGCGGATATCGGCCGCCACCACCATCGGCCCATCCGGAACGATGATGGTGGTGCCGGTCAGGATACGGAGATCCTCGGCATTGCCGACCGAGATGCCCTCGACATCGGTGATGAGGTTGCGCGGGCCCGGTGTTACGCCTTCCATGAGCGTGTCAGCCGTCGGGCGTGGGCTTGCGCTCGCCGCGCCGGCCGGTGCGCAATTCGGCAACGCTGTCGGGAATGATGAGGATGAAACTGGTTCCGGTCTCGCCGGTCGCATGAAGTTTTATCTCGCCGCCGTGGGCCCGGATCAGTTCTGCGGCGATGGCAAGGCCAAGGCCCGTGCCGCCGGAGCGCGCGGCACTCTGGAAGGGCTCGAACAATTTGTCGCGCACCCGCTCGGGGACACCCGGTCCGTTGTCCTTCACTTCCATGGAGACGACACTGCCTTCCCGCCAGGCCCGGACGGTGATGGAGCCGTCGGGTGCATCGGGATTTTCGGCCTGGGCCGCCTCCAGCGCCTGGATGGCATTTCGTGCCAAGTTGGTCAGCACCCGGCCAAGCTGCTCGCGGTCGGCATCGGCGATCACACTGGCCGGCGCGTTGTTGTAGAATACAATGCGGCTCGAGGTCTGCACCACGGCGCTCTCGATGACTTCGTCGACGATGTCCTTGACCGCGAGCCGCTCGCGGGCCGGCGGCAGTTCCAGGGCGCGGCCGAATTTCAGCGTCTGGGTGAGGAAATCGATGGCGCGGTCGAGCGAGGCGATAAGCTTCGGTGCGAAACGCTGCACCGCCGGATCTTTCAGCATGGCGAGACGGTCGGACATCAGCTGCGCCGATGACAGCATGTTGCGCAGATCGTGGCTCACCTTCGACACCGCGAGACCGAGTGCGGCCAGACGGTTCTTCTGCTGCAGCATGGCGGCGAGCTCGCTTTGCATGCCGTGCAGTTCGCGCTCGGCGATGCCGATCTCGTCGCGCCGCGCCGTGGGCGCGATGATGCGCGACAACTCTTCCGGATTTTCGCCGAAAGCCACCATGTTGCGGGTGAGCCGTTGCATCGGCCGGACCAGAACGCGATCGAGGGCGGCGAAGACCAGCCCGGCGACGACCAGAGACAATACCACCGACAAAAGCAGGATGTTGAGCCCGTAGCGATACATCGCCTGGCGCAACGGCGCCTCGTAGAGCGCGATGTCGATGAGATCGCCGGACATGTTGGGCGGCTTGTCGGTGACCCCGATAATGCGGGCGCGACCGGTCATGGCATCGAAGGCGTCCATGATCGCCTGCCACCAGCGGATGTCCCGCAGATCGAAACTGGCGTCGATCATCGGCGGCTCATCGCGCCGCAGGATCAGCTTGCGGGTTTCGCCCTTGCGCAGGGAGACGACCAGCACGCCCGCGCCATTCAGGATTTCGCTTTTCAGGTCGCTGGACACGATCTGGTTGGGGGCCGCCTCCGCCGCCAGCGCCGCGATCTCGGCCTGGGCGATGCGGGTCTTGAGCCACTGGATGCGGAAATTGGCGATCGACGGCAGGAAGATCAGAACTTCGCCAAGCATGACGAAGCCGATGGTCAACAGCAACACCTTGCCGGAAAGGCCCGTGAGGAGCCCCGGCTGCGGCGGTTCGGCCTTCATTCCCCTATTCTTCATCCGGCGATCTTACGTCATCCGAAGCGGCTGAGCATCCCAATTACGCGTCGCACCCATGGATTGGTTGCAAGCCCCGAATAATAACCGATGGCCGCCCGGCGGCTGGCTTCGCCCAATGTCGGATAGGGCACCACCATGTTGGCGAAGGCCTTTATTTTGAGGCCATTGCTCATCGCCAGAACCCAGGGCTGGATCAGTTCACCGGCCTGGGCGCCCACGATGCTGACGCCGAGAATGCGGCCGCCCTTGGCAATGACCGCCTTGACCAGGCCTTGCGTCTTGCCCTCGGCCTGTGCCCGGTCGTTGTCGTGGAACGGCCAGCGCACGGTCTTGACCGCATCGCCGAATTGCTGGCGCGCCTGGGCTTCTGTGAGCCCCACATGGGCAAGTTCCGGGTCGGTGAAAGTAACCCAGGGAATGATGTCGGTGCGGTTCCTGACCGGCAGGCGGAACAGCGCGCTGCGGATGACGAGACCCGCATGGTAGCCCGCAACATGGGTGAATTGCAGCCCACCCGCAACATCTCCGATGGCGTAGACCCTGCGGTTGGTGGTTCTCAG
>JANMQB010000576.1:0-2388 GCA_031370155.1 Hyphomicrobiales bacterium
TTCCTGCAAGAAGCCGATGCGCGGTTCCGGCAGCGCGAAATGCGGATATCTGTGGGCCCACGGTCCGATGATCGCCTTGCGCGTCACGCGCAGGCCCTTCATCAGCCTTGGGATGGCGTTGGAATAGGCATCGTTCCAGCCGCCGACGATGAGGGCCGGCGTCTCGATGGCCCCCCAGTCCTCGCACACCGAGCCGTGCTTCCAATAGGCGTCGCGGTGCGGATGCGTGAGCCAGGGCACGATCAGGAACGGCTCGTTCTCGAGCCGCTCCATCCACATCTTGCGCCAGCGTTTGCCCACGATTTCGGGATCGGGCGGCCGCGACGAATAAGCGAACATGGTGGCGGCCCAGCCGAGATTCTCGGCTAGCAGGCACCCGCCCTTGTAATGGATATCATCCTCGTAGCGGTCGTCGGTCGAACACAGCGTGACGATGGCCTTGAGCGCCGGCGGCTTGCGGGCGGCCACCTGCAGCGCATTGAAGCCGCCCCAGGATATGCCCATCATGCCGACTTTGCCGGTCGACCATTTCTGCCGCGCGATCCAGGCGATCGCCTCGAGCGCGTCGTCCTGCTCCTGCTTGGCATATTCGTCGTGCATCAGCCCTTCCGAATCGCCGTTGCCGCGCATGTCGACGCGGATCGCCGCATAACCGTGGCCGGCGAGATAGGGATGGGTGAGCGCATCGCGCACGACGGTGCCGTCGCGCTTGCGATAGGGGATGTATTCGAGGATCGCCGGAACCGGGTTCTTCTCGGCATCCTTGGGAATCCACATGCGCCCGGCAAGCTTCACCCCGTCCGATAGCGGAATCCAGAAATTCTCGACCTCCTTCACCTTGCGCGGGAAGTCCTTCACCGTCTTGATGGTCATGCGCTCCTCGGCAAACAGAAAGTCTCTTCATCGTCGGGCAGGGCACCGCGACAGGCGAGTGCGAACACCGCCTCGATAATGGCCCGGAAGCTATCGCGCGCCGGCTCGCTCATGTGGCGGGCGCGGATGAAGGCGTGCACCAGGAGCGGCTCGTGGCGCACCAAGGCGGCAACGCTGGCCGCCCGCAGTCGTGCCGCATAGTCTTCGCAATCGTCATGCAGGGGATCGAGGCCGGCCGCCACCATGAAGGCGGGCGGCAAACCCCGGAAATCGGTCTCGCGCAAGGGATCGGCGAATTTGCTACCGTGGCCTTTGTAGATATCGCGGTAATACTGCACATCACTTGTCGCAAGGCCCGGCGCCTTGGCCTGGCTGACATAGGAGCCACGGCGCATGTCGCCGCCGAGGCCCGGATAGATCAGCACCTGACCCATCAGCCTGGGCGAGCCCTCATCGCGCGCCTTGAGCGCCAGTGCCGCCGCCAGATTGCCGCCGGCACTGTCGCCGCCGACCGCGATCTTGGAATAATTCGCGCCCAGATATTGCAGCACCCGCCGGCAGTCCTCGAAGGCCGCGGGGAAGGGATGTTCGGGCGCCAGCCGGTATTGCACCGCCACCACCGCCACGTCCGCGCCGTCACAGATTTCAGCGCAGACATCGTCATGGCTGTCGAGCCCGCCCAGCACGAAGCCGCCGCCATGCAGATAGAGCAGCACCGGCGGCTTCTGCGTGGCAACGCTGTGGTACAGGCGGCAGGACACATCGCCCACCTTGAAATCTTCGCTGCCGACGCCTGAGGGGCGCTGTTCACGGAAATGCGCGCAGTATTTGTCGTAGAATTCCCGCTGCTCCGCCATGCTGAAATTAACCGCATCCGGCGGATAGAACCGCTCGCCCGCGATCATGAAGGCGCGCAATCCGGAGTCCTTCAGCCCGGCATATTTTTCTTGCAAGGGATCGATCATGTGATGCCCGGCACATTATTCGCAACCGCGCAGGATACAAGCCCCCGTTCGTCTACGGCATTCACGGCGCCAACGAGCCGGACTCAATCGGCGAATCGGCGTTCTTAACTTTCAGGCTGCGGTAGAAGCGGTATTTCCAGCCAACCCATTGACGTAAAGCCCCAGGTATTCATCATTAATTCGTCAAATTATATTCGGTTCATTAGGATGTCTTTGGGCTGGCAACGCTAGGCTTACGGCGTTCCGAGGGTCCGTCCAGATGACAAGTCAGATCGATAAGATGCATCAAAGTGACAGACGCCGCGAAGACAGACGCCGAGATAACAGACGCGGCGCGTCCCGCCAATCTGCGCTAATGTCGGCGCGAATCGTCATGCCGGAGCAGAAATCATTTGCCCCCTGTCTGGTGCGCGACGTTTCCGAGACAGGCGCCAAACTGATTATGGATGACTGCTGGCTTATTCCGCGCGCATTTTGGCTTCGCATCGATGATGACCCTTTTTTGCGATATTATACCGTGGTGTGGCGGAGCGCCGGCGAGATCGGTATC
>JANMQB010000607.1:0-15199 GCA_031370155.1 Hyphomicrobiales bacterium
AGCTTCCAAAAACAGACGGTTGTCGCCACCACTGCGTCCAGGATCAGACGGCTTTCCAAGACAATGCGGTGCCATCACTGCCCATTGGGCATCAGTCAAACAAAAGCGGTTCATGGCAAACTCCTTTGGGAGTTTGAATCATGCTTCAGCTGATTTGGGAATCCTGAATCTCAACAGACCCTAGAATGGCCGCACGATAACCATGATCACGATCACCACCAAGAGCAGACTGGGGACTTCGTTAATTATGCGGAAATAGCGGTCGCTGTGGAGCCGCAGATCATCCGCGAAGCGGCGCCGGTGCCGTTCCAGTAGCCCGTGAAAAAGCGTCAGGGCCACAACAGTAGCGAATTTCACGGCGAGCCACAAGGGCATCGGCCACAGAGCCCCGCCAAGCCAAACCGTCAGTAAGCCGGCGAACCACGTCGCCACCGCGGCTGGCAGCATAATGGACTGCGCCAGCCGCCTCTCCATGATCTTGAACTGCTCCGAGACCGCGCCGCCCACCGCCGACTTGGCATGATAAACAAAAAGCCGCGGCAAATAGAACAACCCCGCCATCCAAGCAACGGCGGCAATTACGTGAAGTGCTTTCGACCACAGAGACCACAGATAAGCATCAGCCATGCCCGTGTTCCCGGTCATATCGTCTGACACTGTCAATCACCACCTGCAGCCGGTCCGGTTCCGTCCGCGGCCTGATGCCATGTCCGAGATTGAAAATATGCCGCTGTAGTGGAACCGCGGCGGCGATCTTGATAGCCTCGCGCCGCACCACGGCTTCATCGGCCAACAGTGCGACGGGATCGAGATTGCCTTGGATGGCGCAACTGCCGGACAGTCTTGCCCCGATCCACTCGATCGCAAGTTCGGATTCGATCCCGATACCTTGGGCTTTCGTCGCTTCCGCGATATCGGTATGGGCGGCTCCTACACCGCGGGCAAATACAATGACCGGCACTTCGGGATGGAGTTTTCTCAATTGGGCGGTCATTTGGGCCAGCGGAGCCAAGACCCATTTGTCCCGCAGGGACGGCGGCAAATCTCCAGCCCAGGAATCGAATATCTGCACGACATCTGCACCGGCCTGAATTTGTGCCGAAAGATATATCACTGATTGATCGACCAGAATTGACATCAGCCGTGCAAACCATTCCGGATTTTCATAGGCGGCAAGCCGTGCCGTTTCCCGGTCCGAACTTCCGCCTTCGATCATGTAACTCGCAACCGTCCAAGGAGCGCCGCAAAAGCCAATCAGACTGCGTTCCGGTTGAAGCGTCTGTTTTACACACCGCAAAGTCTCGCACACCGCCTGGACTTGCTTGGACCGCAAAACCGGCGCCAGCCGCGACACCCTTTCCATGCCGCCGATCTTTTCGAGAACCGGGCCCTCGCCTTCCTCAAAACAGAGATCGACCCCCATGGCATGGGGCACCACCAGAATATCGGCGAAGACAATCGCCGCGTCGAGATCGTACCTTCGCAATGGCTGCAAAGTGACCTCGGCCGCCAGCTCAGGATTATAACAAAGATCGAGAAACGATCCCGCTTTTCCGCGAATATCACGATACTCCGGCAAATAGCGTCCGGCTTGACGCATAAACCAAATCGGCCGTCGTGTCGGGTTTCGCCCAGCTAGAACGTCGAGAAGCGGTTTTGAAATCAATGGTGGCCCTATATCAAATATTGAATCTAGGATTCTGTTTATAGTGTTTGGGGTGCCGAGTCCGGGATACAACTCCATCGGTCCATCATTCACATGGTTTGTCGGCAGGACTGCCTCAACTTTTGATTGTTACTGTAGTAGTGAACAATTAATAAATCTTAACAATACGTTAACGACTGACAGATGACCTGTTCTAGAACTTATTCAATCTTATCCAGAGGCTTTGCTTATCCCCGGTATCCCCAATAGCTACGCATAAGCACAAGTCACTGGAAAACTCCGGTCCGTATCCACCCAAAAACACTATCACCCATTGGCAAAGCCGCTATTGTCCACAAACTATCGACAGCAAGTTCCGAGCACCCTATTGAAACCCGACCAGCGATTTTTTCATCTGCATTTGATCTCCGATGCCACCGGCGAGACCCTTAACACGGTGGCACGGGCGGCAACGGCTCATTATGCCGACTATCGCGCCATCGAGCATATCTACGCCCTAATTCGCACTTCGAAGCAGCTGCAACGGGTTTTGGACGATATCGAACGGCAGCCAGGCATCGTACTGTTCACTATCATCGACAAGGATCTCCGCCACCAGCTTGAACAACACTGTGAGCGGCTCGGGGTGCCCTGCATCTCTATTCTCGACCCGGTAATCAGCAGTCTTGCCCAGTATCTCAATGCCGAATCGCGTCCACAGATCGGCCGTCAGCATGCGCTGAATGCCGAGTATTTTCATCGCATCGATGCGTTGAACTTTACCATGAGTCACGACGACGGCCAGAATGCCGCGGAGCTTGAGAAGGCCGATGTTGTACTGATCGGGATCAGCCGTACCTCGAAGACGCCCACCAGCATTTATCTGGCTCAGCGGGGCATCAAGACGGCGAATGTCCCAATTGTTCCGGCCGTTGCGGTACCTCAATCCCTGCTTGAAGTGCGCCGACCCTTAGTTGTTGGCCTGATTGCCAGTGCGGAGAGAATCGCGCAGATCCGGCGCCACCGGCTATTGGCCTTGAAAGAGAATCGGGAGACCGCCTATGCCGACCCACGCCAGATCACCGGCGAGATTCTCCATATGAAGAAATTATGCGCCGAGCGCAATTGGCCGGTGATTGATGTGACCCGCCGCTCGGTCGAGGAGACCGCCGCCGCTGTAATCAATCTCTTGAGCGAACATAATCCGCCAGCCGGTCGCGAACCGCAATGACTTTGATTCTCGCCTCGACCAGCCGCATCCGCCAGGCGGTTCTGGCCAATGCCGGCGTGGCTTTCACCGTCAGATCTCCGCTCGCCGACGAGGCTCAGATCAAGAAAAGTCTGGGCCGTGTCAAACCCGCCGCCCTTGCCATGACGCTTGCGGAAGCAAAGGCAGACTCTGCCTCTATACCAGATTCCACGGAACTCGTTCTCGGCGCCGACCAAGTTCTTGCCCTGGAAGCCGCCGTCTTCGACAAGCCGCGCGACCTGGCCGAAGCGCGGGCTCATCTCTTGGCCCTGCGTGGCAGGAGCCATGAATTGCATTCGGCCATTTGTTGCGTGCGCGGCGGAAAAATCTTGTGGCATTATGCCGAAACCGCACGGCTCACCATGCGCAATTTCAGCACGGCTTTTCTCGACCGCTACCTCGTCCGCACCGGCGGCGAGGCGGCAAGCTCTGTCGGCGCTTACCAGCTTGAAGGCGAGGGCATCCAGCTATTCGAAAAAATCGACGGCGATTATTTCACAATTCTCGGATTGCCGCTTCTGCCGCTCCTCGGCTTCCTCCGCCAGCAAGGCGAGGTCGGATCATGAGGAGGGCCTGCGTCATCGGCTGGCCGGTCAACCATTCGCGCTCGCCGCTAATCCACAATTATTGGCTCGAGCTCCATGCCATCGACGGCGACTACGGCCGTGTTGCGGTCGCGCCGGGCGCGCTACGCGATTTTCTCGGCAAGCTGGAGGATAACGGCTTTATTGGCTGTAACGTGACACTGCCCCACAAGGAAGCAGCCTTCGCCTGCGTCAAAGCCGCCGATGAGGCGACAAAGCGTCTTGGCGTCGTCAACACGGTTTTCCGCCGTGACGGCAAGACCTTCGGCACCACGACCGATGGTGAAGGTTTCATGACGAATCTGGCGGCAAGTTCCGCAGGGCTCTCTATCCGCAACGAACGTGCCGTATTGCTCGGCGCGGGCGGTGCCGCCATGGCAATTGCGGGCGCTCTCGCCGATGCCGGTGCCGCCGAAATTGCCGTTGCCAACCGCACCGCCGAGCGCGTTGAAATCCTGCGTCACAAATTCGGTGCTACAATCGTGCCCGTCGATTGGCAAGCCAAGGACGGCGCCCTGTCCGAATGCCATCTGCTGGTCAACACCACAATACTCGGCATGAAGGGCCAGCCGCCTCTCGATATTGATCTGTCGCATCTTGCCGCCGATGCGGTTGTCGCCGACATCGTGTACACGCCGCTGGAAACCGGTCTGCTGAAGGCGGCAAGGACGCGCGGCAACCGCACCGCTGGAGGGCTGGGAATGCTGCTGCATCAGGCGGTGCGCGGTTTTGAATTGTGGTTCGGCGTGAGGCCGGCGGTGACGTCCGAACTTTACGCGCTGGTTGCCCGCGACATCGATCCGGAATGGCAGCCATGATCGTTGCCGGTCTCACGGGGTCGCTGGCCATGGGTAAGAGCGAGACGGCGCGGATGTTTGCGTCTCTCGGCGTTCCCGTTTTCGATGTCGACGCCGAAGTGCACCGACTCTATGCCCAGGGAGGTTCCGCCGTAGAGATGATCGGCGCCCGCTTCCCCGAAACGATCGTCAACGGAGCCGTCGATCGCCGGCGTCTGGGCGAAATCGTGCTGAAGGATGCGGCGGCATTGCGGGTGGTGGAAAAACTCGTCCATCCGCTCGTCCGCAAGGCGGAAGCGGAATTCCTGCGCAAGTGCCGCGGCGAAGACAGGCCGCTTGCGGTCCTCGACATTCCATTGCTGTTCGAAACCGGGCGCCAGCACGATGTCGACAGGATCATCGTGGTTTCGACACCGGCCGATGTGCAGCGCTCCCGCGCCCTCTCTCGGCCCGGCATGACAGCGGAGAAATTCGAGGCCATCGCCGCCCTGCAGGTTCCCGATGCCGAAAGGCGGCGGCAGGCCCATTTCATCGTGGACAGTTCGCAAGGCCTCGATCAGGCTCTTGCACAGGTCAGAGCCATCGTGGCAATCCTGATGCGGGAGGCTGAAGCATCATGAGGGAAATCGTTCTCGATACCGAAACCACCGGGCTCGATCCAGCCCAGGGTCACCGTATCGTCGAAATCGGCGCGCTCGAACTCATCAATCATATTCCGAGCGGCCGCAGCTTCCATGCCTGTGTCAATCCGGAGCGCCTGGTACCGCCGGAGGCCGAGGCGGTGCACGGGCTTGGCAATGCTTTTCTCAAGGACAAGCCGGTCTTCGCCGCGGTCGCCGAGGATTTTCTCGGCTTCATCGCCGATGCGGCATTGGTGATTCATAATGCCGGCTTTGACATGGGTTTCCTCAATGCCGAGCTGGGCTATCTGGGAAAGCCGCCGATACCCGGTGATCGAGTTATCGATACACTGGCCCTAGCTCGGCAGAAACACCCGATGGGGCCGAACAGTCTCGACGCCTTATGCAAGCGCTACGGCATCGACAATTCCAAGCGCACCCGGCATGGGGCCTTGCTCGACTCGGAACTCCTCGCCGATGTCTATCTCGAATTGATCGGCGGCAGGCAGACCGCCCTAATTCTTGCAACGGCGGCGATCGCGAGGCCCGCCATCTCCACCCAGGTGCGTCTTGGACTGACCAGACCGCGGTCCTTGCCTTCGAGGTTGTCGGAGGAAGAACGCGCCGCCCACGGCCGCTTTGTCGACGGCCTGGGCAGCGGCGCATTGTGGAAGAAGCTTGCCGATTAAGCCTTGGCGGTCGCTTGCTGCTGTTGCTGCTGCAGCATACGCTTCTGGTACATGCCGGCAAAATCGATGGGATCGAGCATCAGGGGCGGAAAGCCACCATTGCGCGTGGCATCCGCCAGGATCTGCCGGGCGAAAGGAAACAGCATGCGCGGACACTCGATCAGCACTGCCGGATGCAGCATATTTGACGGGAAATTCTCCAGCCGGAAAGTTCCAGCGTACAGAATCTCGGCGGCAAAGATGACCTTCCCCTGCACCGTCGCTTTGGCGTCGAGATGCAGTTCGACCTCGAAATCGCTGGGCGCCAGATTGCGGGCGTTGACATTCACCGCGATGTTGATGTCGGGCTGGGTCTGCTGCGGCGACAGCGACTGCGGCGCGTTGGGATTTTCGAAGCTCAAATCCTTGAGATACTGGCCGAGGATGCGCATCGAGGGTTGCGCACCCGGCTGCGGTTGCGGTGCCTGGACATTCAGCGGGGTGGCGGTGGCCGAGGCAGCGACACTTGGCGATTTCTCAGCCGGAATTTGATCGCCGCCATTGGTGGCCTTGGCCGGGGCCTGCGCCTTTTTCGGGGCGGGCTTCGCAGTCTTTGCCATGTCGGTTGTGCCTCTTTGCCGATTTGATCCGTTCGCTAACATGAAGGTCACTGAGCCGCAAGCCGCAGCGGACCTATCAATTGCGCCGGTCCGGCCGCGAAGCGCCAGAATCGATCGATTGATCCTCGATCTCGATGGCTTCGGCATCGATGACCTGCCCCGAAGGCGGGCTAGGCTTCTTGGCAAAGCCGGTCAGAAAACCGGTAATCATCTGTTGCACCGGAGGAAAGAGTAGGGCGAGAGCGGCGGTATCGGAGACAAAACCGGGGAGGATCAGCAGCAGCCCGGCGATGGCCCTGAAAACACCGGTCAGACCGGGATTTGCCGGCGCCGGCTCAAGGCGGGACGGCCGCCGCAGAACCTCGGCAATGGTCATGCCGCCGGCCCGGATCAGGCTTACGCCCGCAATTCCAGCAGCAATCACCAGCAAAAGGACCGGTACCACTCCGATCCATCGTCCGACAATCACCAGTGAGGCGATCTCGGCCATCAAACCAGCAAGGAGAAGCAAGGGAAGGTGACGAATCAAGATGATATCATTCCGGCCAGTTTCAGTTTGGACGCTGGGACGCCGCTCCTATATAAGGCCCGGGTGGGCGTTGTTTCAATCGTCCGGTCATGAGTATCGGCCATCAGAGTTGTAGAATGAATCATTTCCTCGATCCCTTCAATCTCATCATCCTGGCCATCGCCCTGGTGGTATTCTGGCGCCTGAAGTCGGTGCTGGGCGGCCGAACCGGGCATGAACGGCCGCCTTTCGATCCCTATGCGGCAGCAAACAAGAAGGAAAATGCCGCCGCCGAAGCCGCCAACGGCAAGGTCTTGCGCTTTCCAAAGGAGGCCGAGGCCGCGGAAGCCGCCGCGCAGGCGAAGACCGAGACCGCGCTTCCGGCATGGGCGGGCTACGCCACGGAGGGCTCGACCATTGCCTTGGGAATCGAGCAGCTCAGCAAAGCCGACCCCCAGTTCACGCCCAAGAATTTTATCGAAGGCGCCAAGCTTGCCTATGAGATGATCGTCGAAGCCTTTGCCCGGGGCGACAAGACGGCACTCAAGAGCCTGCTGGCGCGCGAAGTCTATGACGGATTTGCCCGTGCCATCGATGCCCGCGAGGCCGAAGGCCAGAAGCTCGAGTCGCGCTTTGTCGGCATCGACAAGGCCGAAATTGCCGCCGTAGAGCTGAACGGAAAACGCGCCAGCGTCACCACCAAGTTCGTCAGCCAGCTCATTTCCGCCACCCTGTCGAAATCCGGAGCGGTGATCGAGGGCGACCCCAAGCAAGTGCGCGAAATCACCGATGTGTGGACCTTCGAGCGCGAAATTGGCTCCCGCGACCCAAACTGGAAATTGGCGGCCACCGAAGAGCCGGCGTGAGCACGATCCATGCCGGGCGTTTCTTGCGTCTTGCCGCGGTCCTGCTGATGACTTCAAACGTCGATGCCGCCCATATGAAGGTTCTGGAGCGCGTCGAATTCCCAGCAATCGCTGGCTGGCGCGACGACGATCATGGATCGGCCCTTGCAGCCTTCCGGCGCTCCTGCGCTGAAATCATCGCCGATGGCCGGGCCTTCGAACGGCCGGTGAAATACGGCGGCAGCAGGAGCGAGTGGGTGGCGGTCTGCCGGGCGGCGGCGCATGCAGCCGATTCCCGGCGGTTCTTCGAATCCCATTTCATGGCGCTCCGCGTCCATGATCCGGAGCGCGCCGAGGGCCTTTTCACCGGCTACTACGAGCCCGAGGCGAGAGGCAGCCGCACCCCATCTCCCGAATTCCGGGTGCCGATCTATCGCAAGCCGCCTGATCTCGTCGCCTTCGACGAGGCGACCGAAAAGGCGCTCGGTCTCAAATACGGCCGCCTGATCAATGGCAAGCCTTCCGCATATTTAACCCGCAAGGAGATCGAACAGGGGGCTGTGGCAGGCCGCGGCCTGGAAATCGCCTGGCTTGCGGACTGGGCCGATGCCTTTTTCATTCACATCCAGGGATCGGGCCGCATACGCCTGCCAGACGGTTCGCTGATCCGGCTTGCCTACGCCGGCAAGACCGGCCAACCCTATACCGGCATCGGCGCTCGCCTCGTCGAGCGCGGCGTCTTCAGTCGCGAGAATATGTCGATGCAGGCGACCCGTGCCTGGATGGCGGCACATCCGCAGGCCGCGCGCGAGTTGATGTGGGAGAACAAGTCCTTCATCTTCTTCCGCGAAATCGAGGTGGAAGATCCCACGCTCGGACCGCCCGGTGCCCAGAAGGTCTCGCTGACGCCGCGCCGCAGCCTGGCGGTCGATCGCCGCCTGTGGATGTTCGGCACGCCCGTCTGGCTCGAGACCGCGGCATTGTCGGGGCCCGGTGGCGCAATGGAGCTGTTCCGTCACTTGATGATTGCCCAGGATACGGGGACGGCGATCAAGGGCCATGTCCGCGGCGATGTATTCTGGGGTGCGGGCGAAAAGGCGGCATTGACTGCTGGTCACATGAAGAGTCCGGGCAGCATGGTCGTGCTCTTGCCCCGCGATCTGGCGCAGCGGCTCCTCGACAGCCAATGACCCGCAAGCTTCCAGATTTCGAATTATGGACTGAAATAGCGAAGTCGGTGAAACCGCTGCGCCGCCGCGGAACCAAGAAAATGGCTCATGCTGCGGCAGCGGAAGCGCCAAAACCCGCGCCGAAAATCTCCCTGCCACACCTTCACGTGCCCCGCCTGCCGTCCAAGCTACCGCCGCCGATTACCGGCTTCGACCGCCGCACCGCGCAGAAACTGACCCGTGGCAATGTCGATATCGAATCGCGATTTGATCTGCACGGCACCGGCGTCGAAATGGCGCGTATCAGGCTCTTGCAGTTTCTGCGCCAGTCCCAGGCGCAGGGCCAGCGCACGGTTCTGGTCATCACCGGCAAGGGCGACTCACCCTACGCCCGCCACACGCTGCATGGGTCGGACCACTTCCACGCGCCGGAGCGGCAAGGCCGCCTGCGCCGTCTGTTGCCGGAATGGCTGCATGAAGCGGAATTCCGCGCGCTGATCTCTGGCTTCCAGCCGGCACATCCGAAGCATGGCGGTGGCGGAGCCTTCTATGTGAGAATGCGGCGAATGCGCGAACACCCATGACTCCATTCGGCGAGCGTATGCGAAGACTCCGGGCCGAACGCGGCGTGACACTCAAGGCCATGGCAATGGCGGTCGGCGTATCCCCCGCCTATCTTTCGGCGCTTGAACACGGTAAGCGCGGCCGCCCCGGCTGGCATCTCATCCAGCGCATTATCGCCTATTTCAACATCATCTGGGACGAGGCCGAAGAGGTCGTGCGCCTCGCCCGCATTTCGCATCCGCGCATTGTGATCGACACGTCGGGCCTCGATCCGAAGGCCACTGCACTCGCCAACCGCCTTGCCGACGAGATCGGCAGGCCTGATGCCGGCTCGCTTGCCGAACTGTTGGCCGTTATCGACGGCCGCAAGCCGAAATCTAAAGGATGAACTTGGACAGATCGGCGTTCTTGGCGAGATCGCCCACGTGCTTATCCACATAAGCCGCATCGACCCTGACGGTTTCGCCGGAGCGGTCGGTGGCGGCAAAGCTCACTTCATCGAGCACTCGCTCGAGAACCGTCTGCAGCCGCCGTGCCCCGATATTCTCAATCGCCGCATTAGTCTCCGCTGCGATTCCGGCGATCGCCGTGATGCCGTCCTCGGTGAATTCGAGAGTGACACCTTCGGTCGCCAGCAGCGCCTTGTATTGCTTGATGAGACTCGCCTCCGGCTCGGTCAGAATGCGCTTGAAGTCATCCTTGCCAAGGGCCTTGAGCTCGACGCGGATCGGCAACCGTCCCTGCAGTTCCGGCAACAGGTCGGACGGCTTGGCGAGATGGAAGGCGCCCGAGGCGATGAACAGGATGTGGTCGGTTTTGACCGGTCCGTGCTTGGTTGAAACCGTGGTACCCTCGATCAGCGGCAGCAGATCGCGCTGCACGCCCTCGCGGCTCACATCGGCGCCCAGGCGTTCGGACCGGGCGCAGATCTTGTCGATCTCGTCGAGAAACACGATGCCGTTGTTCTCGACCGCATCGATCGCTTCCTGCACGATCTGCTCCTGATCGAGCAGCTTGTCGCTTTCCTCCGCCAGCAGCAGCTCGTGGCTGGCCTTGACGGCCATGCGCCGCGTCTTGGTTCGGCCGCCGAAGGCCTTGCCCAGCATGTCGGAAAGATTGATGACGCTGGCCGAGGAACCCGGCATGCCGGGAATATCGAAACTCGGGATGCCGCCCATATCCGCCACCTGAACTTCGATTTCCTTGTCGTCGAGTTCGCCTGACCGCAGTTTCCTGCGGAAGCTTTCGCGCGTCGCTTCCGACGCGTTGGCGCCGACCAGCGCCTCAACCACGCGGGCCTCGGCATTGAGCTGTGCCTGGACCTCCACGCCCTTGCGCCGCGCCGCCTTGACCATGCCGATTCCCGATTCCAGCAGATCGCGGATCATCTGGTCGACATCGCGCCCGACATAACCCACCTCGGTGAATTTCGTCGCCTCCACCTTGATGAAGGGCGCATTGGCGAGCCGGGCGAGACGCCGGGCGATCTCGGTCTTGCCGACGCCGGTGGGCCCGATCATCAGGATGTTCTTCGGCATCACCTCCTCGCGCATGACACCCTCGAGCTGCTTGCGCCGCCAGCGGTTGCGCAGCGCGATCGCCACGGCACGCTTGGCGTCGGTCTGGCCGACGATGTAGCGATCGAGTTCGGAAACGATCTCGCGGGGAGAAAAATCGTTCATTCGAGGCTTTCGAGCGTGACGTTGGTGTTGGTGTAGACGCAGATTTCGGCGGCGATCGCCATGGCCTTGCGGGCGATCGCCTCGGCATCCATCTCGGTATCGATCAGCGCCCGCGCTGCGGCGAGCGCGTAGTTGCCGCCGGAGCCGATGGCGGTGACGCCGCGCTCCGGCTCCAGCACATCGCCGGTGCCGGTGAGCACCAGGCTGACGCTGCGGTCGGCGACGATCATCATGGCTTCCAACCGGCGCAGATAGCGGTCGGTGCGCCAGTCCTTGGCCATGTCGACACAGGCGCGGGTGAGCTGGGTCGGATATTGCTCAAGCTTGGCTTCCAGCCGCTCGAACAGCGTCATGGCATCTGCCGTCGCCCCGGCAAATCCGGCGATCACTTGGCCGCCGCCCAAGGGCCTAACCTTCTTGGCATTGCCCTTGATGACCGTCTGGCCGAGGCTCACTTGCCCGTCGCCCGCAATCACCACCTTGCCACCCTTGCGGACCGTCAAAATGGTGGTTCCGTGCCATAGCAGCGGTTCGCTCATGTCCTGTCCTTTCTTTTGCCCGGCTCCATGTAGGCCCGCGGTTGCAGAAAGAAAAGTCGCCTAGAGTCAGAATCTTAACCGGGGTCTCCGGCGCCGGTGGCCTTCCCATGCTGCATCTGCTAAGAGGCGGCCCGGAACCGCAGAGGGCTGCGGCAAGCGAAAGCCATGCGCAAAGCCAGTATCGAACGCAAGACAAACGAAACGGAGGTTTCCGTATCCATCGATCTCGACGGAAGCGGCGCCTATGATGTTAATACTGGCGTGGGCTTTCTCGACCACATGCTGGAGCTATTGGCCAGGCATTCGCTGATAGACATCAAGCTTCGCGCCACGGGCGACACCCATATCGATTTTCACCACACGGCGGAAGATAGCGGCATCGCACTCGGTCAGGCCATTGCCAAGGCCTTGGGCGATCGAAAGGGCATCCGCCGCTACGCTAGCCTGCATCTGCCGATGGACGAGGCGTTAACCCGCGCGGCAATCGATATTTCCGGCCGGCCCTATATGATCTGGAAAGTCGCCTTCTCGCGCCCCAAGATCGGCGACTTCGATACGGAACTCGTGCGCGAATGGTTTCAGGCTTTCGCCATAAATGCCGGCGTCACGCTGCACATCGAAATGCTTTATGGTGACAACAACCATCACATAGCCGAATCCTGTTTCAAGGCGCTGGCGCGGGCCCTGCGCGTGGCGATTGAGATCGACCCGCGCCAGAAGGGCCGGATTCCTTCGACCAAGGGATCGCTCAAGGGCTGATGGCCATCTATTCGGTTCATAACCGCCCTGCGGCACGTCCAGACGACGCCATCTTTGTGAAAGAGGGTTTCGCCTGGGCCGCCTTCTTCTTCACGCTTCTTTGGGCCCTCTGGCACCGCATGTGGATCGTGGCGGTAATCGTCTTCTCAGCTACTGCCGCCGTCGCGGCGCTCGCATCGTGGCTTGGGCTAGGCGATACGCCGGTCAATCTCGCAAGTCTCGCGGTCAGTCTCGTTCTCGGTTTCGAGGGCAACGATCTGCGGCGCTGGTCGCTGGCGCGGCAGGGCTACGAGGAACTTGGACTGGCGCCAGGCCGCGATCTCGATGAGGCGGAACTGCGCTTTTTTGCGGCGCGATCGTCCTTCCAACCTTCGGCCTCGAACGCTGTGCCGCCGAAGCTGCGGCCCGAGGGTCACGATCCTCTCGGCCTCTTCGGAACCGCCGGATAGTTTCATGAGCGTCGCCATCATCGATTATGGCTCCGGCAATCTGCATTCCGCCGCCAAGGCCTTCGAGCGCGCCGCCCGAGATGCCGGTATCGCCGCATCGATTGCGGTCACCGCCGACACGGATGCCGTGCGCAGGGCCGAACGCATCGTGTTGCCCGGCGTCGGCGCCTTCAAGGATTGCCGCAACGGGCTGAAGTCGGTCCCCGGCATGTGGGAAACCCTCGAAGAAGAGGTGATAATGAAGGCCAAGCCATTCCTCGGCATCTGCGTCGGCATGCAGCTCATGGCAGAGCGCGGCCTCGAGCACGATGTGTCGGAAGGTTTCGGCTGGATTGCCGGCGACGTGAAGCGGATCGAGCCCGCCGATCACGCCCTTAAGATCCCGCACATGGGCTGGAACACGCTCGACACGATGCGGCCGCACCCGCTGCTCGACGGCCTCTCCCTCGGAGCGCAAGGCCTGCATGCCTATTTCGTCCATTCCTATCACCTCGCGGCCGCCAATCCGGCGACCGTCATCGCCACTTCGCCCTATGGCATGGCGGTCACCGCCATGGTCGGCCGCGGCAACATTGCGGGAACCCAGTTCCATCCCGAGAAGAGCCAGACGCTCGGCCTTGCCCTCATCGCCAACTTCCTGCGCTGGCGGCCATGATCCTGTTCCCCGCCATCGACCTGAAAGACGGCCAATGCGTGCGCCTCAAGCTGGGCGACATGACACAGGCCACCGTCTTCAACGACGACCCCGCCGCCCAGGCCCTCGCTTTCGAGAGACAGGGCTTTCAATGGCTGCATCTGGTCGATCTCAACGCCGCCTTCGCCGGCCGGCCGGTGAACGGTGCGGCAGTTGAGGCCATCCTGAAGAGCGTCACAATCCCGGCGCAATTGGGCGGCGGCATCCGCAATCTGGCACAGATCGAGGATTGGCTGGCGAAGGGAGTCCGCCGCGTCATTCTTGGCACCTTGGCGCTGCGCAATCCAGCAATCGTCAAAGACGCCTGCAGGAAATTTCCGGGCCGCATCGCCGTCGGCATCGACGCCAAGGGTGGCCGCGTTGCCGTCGAGGGTTGGGCCGAGACGTCCGATCTCACCGCCATCAATCTGGCGCGGCGATTCGAGGATGCGGGCGTTGCCGCCATCATTTTTACCGACATCGACCGCGACGGTGTTCTGAAAGGTCTCAATATCGCCTCGACTCTTGCTTTGGCCCGTGGTGTGAAGATTCCGGTGATCGCCTCGGGTGGCTTGGCCTCGATCGGCGATATCCGCCGCCTGCTTGAGTCCGATTGCGCCATTCTCGAGGGCGCCGTCTCTGGACGCGCCCTTTACGACGGAAGCCTCGATGCGGCGGCGGCGCTGCGCCTCATCCGCGAGGCCGCCTGATGCTGAAGGCCCGCCTCATTCCCTGCCTCGATGTCAAGGACGGCCGCGTCGTCAAAGGTGTCCGGTTCGTCAACCTGCGCGATGCCGGCGATCCGGTTGAAATCGCCAAGGCCTATGATGCGGCGGGCGCCGATGAATTGTGTTTTCTCGATATCACCGCGACGCATGAGAATCGCGGGATCATCTTCGACGTCGTGACGCGCACGGCGGAAGCCTGCTTCATGCCCCTGACGGTGGGTGGAGGCGTTCGCGCTCTCGACGACATCCGCAGGTTGCTGCTTTCGGGTGCCGACAAGGTTTCGGTCAATTCCGCTGCCGTTGCCGACCGCCAGTTCGTGCGCCAGGCTGCGGAGAAATTCGGCAGCCAGTGCGTCGTCGTCGCCATCGATGCGAAGTCGGCGGGTAACGGAAAATGGCAAATCTTCACTCATGGCGGCCGGAGACCAGCGGGCCTCGACGCGGTCGAGTATGCAAAGGAAGTAGTTGCTCTCGGCGCCGGTGAAATCCTCCTCACCTCCATGGATCGCGACGGCACCGGCGCCGGATTTGACATCGCCCTGACACGGGCCGTCGCCGATGCCATCTCCGTGCCTGTCATCGCCTCAGGCGGGGTCGGCAATCTCGATCACCTGGTCGAAGGCGTCCGCGACGGTCATGCCACGGCGGTGCTTGCCGCCTCGGTCTTTCACTTCGGCAACTACAGCATCGGCGAGGCCAAGGCCTATATGGCGGAGCATGGCATTCCCATGCGTCTCGTCTAGAATGGACGGAAGAGGGGAAGCCATGAACCACCGGCTCGAAGTCCTGGCAGAGCTTGCAACCGCCATCGCGGCGAAGCGCTCCGCCGCGCCCGAACTTTCCTATACGGCCAAGCTCCTGTCCGAGGGCGTGGAGAAATGCGCCAAGAAGCTTGGCGAGGAAGCAGTCGAGGCGGCACTGGCGGCGGTCTCGGGCAGCAAGCCGAATCTGGCAGCTGAGGCGGCCGATGTGCTTTATCACCTGATTGTCTTGCTTGAGGCGGTGGAAGTCCCCCTCGCCGATGTCATGGCCGAGCTGGAGCGCCGCAAGGGTGTGAGCGGCATCGCCGAAAAATCGGCGCGTAAGCAGGTCTGAAGATG
>JANMQB010000001.1:0-7014 GCA_031370155.1 Hyphomicrobiales bacterium
CGAGGCGGACTTGGTGTCGGGCACCGTGTGATGCTGGTAGGAGGCGACCACATCATCGGCCGTCACTTCCTTGCCGTTATGAAAGGTTGAACCGGCGCGCAGCTTAAACACCCACTTCTTGGCGCCGTCGGAGGGTTCGAAGCTCTCGGCCAGATCGGGCACCGCGTTGCCGGCCGGGTCCAGTTCGGTCAGGCTGTTTGAAAGCGTGCCCCACAAGGCCGTGCCGGTTCCCTGATCGTAATAAAGGCCGGGATCGCTAGAATCGGTGGTCGAACCATGGGCGAGGCCAAGCCGCAAATTTCCGCCTTTCTTGGGCTCGGCGCGCGCGGCCTTGGCGAACATAGTGTTGGCGGCGGTCAGCGTCAGTCCCGAGGCCAGCGCCAACTGGGTGAACTCGCGGCGCGAAATCTTGCCGCGACCGGCGAGTTTTGCTGCCAGATGCAGCCTGTGGTTGGTTTCCGTCATGTCGCAATCTCCTCCTGACTTCGATTGTCGAGCCGGCGCCTCTCGCACGGAGCATGGCGACTCATTTCTTGTTAACGCCGCGTCAGAATTGATTGGTCGGTTACTCAACAGCCCGGCGCAACGCTTCAATTCACAACGTCTCACTAAACAATGACCCCGTCAATCGCTCGACGGGGCCCTGCCGATCAGAATTTGTCTTGTGCGAGTTGCAGCTAACTCACGCCATCCACCAGCGCTCGAAGATATAGCCGCCGTCATCGTCGAAGTTGCTGTTGAGCTCTCCGTGCGCCACCGATTTGGAATAGGCCGACACGAAGTTGTTGAACATGAGGACGATTACGCCGCCGTCGTCGTGCAGGATTTGCTGCGCCTCCGCATACATCGCCTGGCGCTTGGCATCATCGGTCTCGGTACGGGCGGTCGACAGCAGATCGTTGAACCGCTCGTTATTCCAGAACGAGTCGTTCCACGCGGCGCCGCCCTGATAGGCAATAGTGAACATCCAGTCGACGGTCGGGCGTCCGCCCCAATAGGATATGCACCACGGCTTCTTCATCCACACATTGTCCCAATAGCTGTCATCGGGTTCGCGGATGACGTTGATATCGATACCCGCCGCCTTGGCCTGGGCCTGCATCAGGAGGGCCGCGTCCACGGCCCCGGAAAACGCCGCATTCGATGTCGAAAGATCGACCTTCAGGCTGTCGAGCCCGGCCTTCTTCAGGTGGAACTTGGCCTTCGCCGGATCATAGGCGAAGACCGGCTGGGGCGTCGTGGCATATTTGATCGCGGGCGCGATCGGGTTGTCGTTGCCGGGCGTGCCGTAGCCCAACAGGACCTTGTCGACGATCTCCTTGCGGTCGATCGCCCATTTGAGGGCCAGCCGCACATCGACATTGTCGAAGGGTTTCTGCGTCACGTTCATCGGCGCCACATAATGGCCGAATCCGGTCAGATTGGTGATGTCGAGATCGGGATTCCGCATGAGCAGATCGACGGTCTTCAGGTCGACGCGGTTGATATAGTGAAGTTCGCCCGCCACCAGCGCGTTGGTGCGCGCCGTTACGTCGACGATCGACAGGATTTCGACCGCGTCGAAATAGGGGCCGTCGCTCTTGTGGTAGTTGGGATTGCGCTTGGCCGAGGCCTTCACGCCCGGTTCGTAGTTCTCGATAATGAAGGGTCCGGCGCTCACACCCTTTTCCCACTCGATGCCGCCGCCGTCCTTGGCCGGATAGATCGGCAGGTGATAGTCCGACGTGATGTAGGGGAAGTCGGCCGAGCCGCTGTTCAGTGTGAAGACGACAGTCTCGGGTCCGTCGGCCTTGATATCCTTGACGATGGCAAGTCCCGACTTGATCGCCGATTTGGAGTTCTCGCCGCGATGATAGTTGTAGGTTTCGACCACGTCGTTGGCGGTCACCGTCTTGCCATTGTGGAAGGTCAGCCCCTTGCGCAGCTTGAACACCCATTTGGTGGCGCCGTCGACCGGCTCAATCGACTCGGCAAGATGCGGCTGCACGGCGGTCTTCTGGTCGATGGACGTGAGCTGTGCGCCAAAGACGCCGACGGCCATGTCGAACTGGAGGCCGTTGGTCCAGGTCGCCGGATCGAGCGTATCGGTCGTGGCGCCATGGCCGGCGCCGAGCTTGAAGGTGCCGCCCTTCTTGGGCTCGGCGCGCGCCGCGATGGTGAACATGGTATTGGCCGCGGCGGCAGTGAAGCCAGCCGCCATCGCCAACTGAATGAAGTCGCGGCGCGACAGCTTGCCCCGGCCCACGGCCTTGGCGGCAAGCTTCAATTTGGTTTCGAATTCGGTCATGGATTTTCTCCTTGGCGAGCAAATGATGGAAATGTGCGAGAAGATATCAGATGCGGCATTCGCAACGTGCGGCGAACCCTGTACCGCGCCGGCAAGGCCAAGCCGTCTCGCCGTTTCTTCTTTCTGTTCCGGAAGGCCTTGGGGCCGCTCCTCTATCGAAGCTCTCACGCTGCCGGGGCCCCGTCAATGGCAGTTTCGCGTGCAGACGGTGAATTGATCGATCCGGCCCCACCTCAGATCGAAGCGATGGCATCCGGCGCGAAACGATAATTGGCCGAGCAGAACTCGCAGGTGACGCTGATTTCGCCGTTTTCGACCATCGCGGCACGGTCGTCTTCGGGAAAGCTCCGGAGCATCGCCGCAACGCTTTCGCGCGAGCAGGTGCAGTAGCGGGCCAGCGCGGCCGCGGGGTAAACGGTCACGCCGTCCTCATGGTAAAGCCGGTACAGGAGACGCTCGGGGCTGAGTGTGGGATCGAGCAGCTCGTGGTCCTCGGCGGTGTCGAGCAGGAGCCGCGCCCTTACCCAATCGTCGTTTTCCGGAACTTGCTTCTCGGCACTTTCCGGAGCGTCGCCGGAGGAAAACTGTATCGGGCTGATGCCGCCGTCCTTGGGCAGATGCTGCACCATGATGGCGCCCGCCCGCCAGTTCTGGCTCCGCGCGCCGCGGCTGATGAGCGGCCCCGCCGACAATTTGAGCCGCGTTGGAATCTGCTCCGACCGGGCAAAGTAAGTGCCGGCCGCCTCCGTCAGGGTGTTGCCGTCGAGCGGCACGATGCCCTGGTAGCGCTCCATGCCGGGGCCCTGATCGACGGTCATGGCGAGATGGCCCTTGCCCATCAGAGTGGGCTGCGCCGGAGGATCGAGGGCCGCGACCCGCTCCCTGTCGAAGCGGGCATAGCCGCGGATCTTGCCGGGCGATACATAGTCGGCGACGATCATATCCACCGGGCCGTCGGTCTTGGTCTGCAGGATGAACTTTCCGTCGAACTTGAGGCTGGCACCGAGCATGGCGGTCAAGGCAACGGCTTCGGCCAGAAAGGCCGATACAGGAGCCGGGTAATCGTGCTTGTGGAGAATGTCGTCGACCGCCGGTCCAAGCCTGACGATCCGGCCGCGCACTCCGAGCGGCTTGATCTCGAAGGGCATGACGAGATCGTCCACCGGAACTTCTCTAGCTTCAGCCATTGCCCCTCAAACAATGCAGCAGAATGCTCTTCTGGACATGCAGGCGGTTTTCGGCCTCGTCAAAAACCGCCGATTGCGGGCCGTCGATCACCTCATCGGTCACTTCCTCGCCACGGTGGGCGGGCAGGCAGTGCATGAAAATCGCATTCCTGGCTGCGAGTGCCATCAGCCGCGCATTGACCTGATAGTGCTTCAGAAGGTTATGCCGGCTCGCCGCATCCTTGTCGTGCATGGAGACCCAGGCATCGGTGATGACGCAATCGGCACCGGCAACCGCCTCCTCGGCGGACGCGACGAGCTGCACATCGGCTTTCTCGGCCTTGGCCCAGCGCAATAACTCGGGGGCCGGCGTCAGGGATGGCGGACAGCCGAGCCGCAGCTTGCCGCCCAATCTTGCGACCGCATGAATCCATGAAGTGGCGACATTGTTGCCGTCGCCGACCCAGGCGATCGTCCGGCGATCGAGGGCCCCAAGCCGCTCCTCGACTGTCATCACGTCCGCCATGACCTGACAGGGATGCGACAGGTCGGTGAGCCCGCTGATCACCGGCACGCTGGCGTGGCGAGCGAGTTCGGCCAGATGCGAATGCTGCGAGGCCCTGATCATCACGGCATCGACATAGCGCGACAGGACGCGGGCCGTATCGGCAATGGTTTCGCCGCGCCCCAATTGCATGTCGCCGGCGGAAATAACCAGCGTGTCGCCGCCAAGCTGGCGCATGGCCGTCTCGAAGGAAACTCTTGTGCGGGTGGACGGCCGCTCGAAGATCATGGCGAGAATGCGTCCCTTCAGCGGTTCGTTCGCCTCGCGCGTGCCCTTGGGCAGGCCGATGCGGGCCTGCTTCATGGCCCGCGCCGCGGCAATCATGGCCTTGAGATCTGCGCCTGCGAAATCCGCGATATCGAGAAAATGCCGGGGCCCTGCCGCCATGACCAATCCCTCAGGCCGCCTTGGCTTCGAGCGCGCGGCAGGCCCGGTCGAGCCGGTTCACGGCATCGGCGATATCGGCATCGGTGACGATGAGCGGCGGCAGAAGACGCAGCACATTGTCGCCCGCCGCGATGGTGAGGAGATACTGATCGAGAGCTGCGGCCTGCAGCTCGGTGTTGGGCAGCTTGCATTTGATGCCCATCATCAGGCCTGCGCCGCGAATGTCCTCGATGACGGCGGGATGCTCGTCCTTCAAGCGGGCGAGCTTCTGCTTGAGCGTCAGGGCGCGCTGCTGGATGCTTGCGAGAAAACCCTTGGCCAGCACCACATCGAGCACCGCATTGCCGACGGCGGTGGCCAGGGGATTGCCGCCGAAGGTCGAACCATGGGTGCCGACGGTCATGCCCTGCGCCGCCTTTTCAGTGGCAAGACAGGCGCCCATCGGAAAGCCGCCGCCGATGCCTTTGGCGATCGCCATGATGTCGGGCGTGAAGCCCGCCCATTCATGGGCGAAGAGCTTGCCGGTGCGGCCGATGCCGCATTGCACTTCATCGAGGACCAGCAGCATTCCGTGCCGGTCGCAGAGCTCGCGCAGCGCCTTGAGGTACTGGGGTGGAGCCGGGCGGTTGCCGCCTTCACCCTGTATGGGTTCGATGAGGATGCCCGCCGTTTCGGGCCCGATCACCGCCTTCACCGCCGCAAGGTCGTCGAAAGGCACTTGATCGAAGCCCTCGACCCTGGGGCCGAAGCCCTCGAGATATTTCGCCTGGCCGCCGGCGGCGATGGTCGCGAGCGTGCGGCCGTGGAAGGCGCCTTCAAAGGTGATCAGCCGGTAGCGCTCAGGGTTTCCGGTGACGGCGTGATATTTGCGCGCCATCTTGATCGCACATTCCAGCGCCTCGGCGCCCGAATTGGTGAAGAAAACCGTGTCGGCGAATGTCGCGTCGATCAGCCGCTGCGCCAGTCTTTCCTGGCCCGGCATCTCGTAGAGGTTCGAGGAGTGCCAGATTTTCCCGGCCTGTTCGGTGAGTGCCTGCACCAGATGCGGATGGGCATGGCCGCAACTCGTCACCGCCACGCCGGCGCCGAAATCGAGATACTCCTTGCCCTCGGGTGTATAAACGCGCACGCCTTCGCCGCGCTCGAAAGAAATCCTGGCGCGAGCATAAGTGGGCAGAACGGGTGCAATCATGGGCCGCGGCCTTCGCTCAAAATCGAAACGGCGCCGCACGAAGGACGGCGCCGCTCACAGCAACGGCTTATAATTCGATGATCGCCGGGGGTCAATTGCGGCCGGCCCATGGGGCCGGGTGAGTCAAATGAGCGCATGGGCCGCCAATTCCCGCCCTTGATAAGTTTTGTTAACATCATGTACCGGTCGCGATTAGCTGGGGAAAACACCTCGGGACGGCTGCGGGATTCTTGCAGTTGAACTACCGCGTATAGTAGTGTCCGCTTATCGAACCTACGAGATGTAGGATTTCACAGTCAGGCGCAAGCGTAACGCATGCGGGCAAGGTGCCTGCGCGAAGGATGAGGGATTCCGGTGGGCGGAACGATGGACGGCAACCAGGGAGGGGCAAAGATGTCCTGGACAGAAGAGCGCGTTGAACTTCTCAAGAAGCTGTGGACCGAGGGCCTGAGCGCCAGTCAGATCGCCGCCCGGCTCGCCCAGGGCGTCACCCGCAATGCCGTCATCGGCAAGGTGCATCGTCTCAATCTCTCCGGCCGCGCGCCGCAGCCGCGCTCGACGGCACCGCGGGCGCCGCGCAAACCGCGCGAGCCGAGCCATCCGGGCCGTTCGACCGGCATGCCGTCGCTGCCCTCGGCCGGCAACACGGCGCTCAAATCTTACCTGCGCCCGGAGGCGGCACCGCGCCATGTGGCGCTGCCGGAACCCAAACCTGTCCGCCTCGTCGATCTGCCGCAGGACGGACGCGTCACCATTTTGCATCTCTCGGACAAGACCTGCAAATGGCCCATCGGCGATCCGGGCCACGAGAATTTCTGCTTCTGCGGACACGGGCCGCGCGAGGGCTCGCCCTATTGCGAATATCATGCGCGGCTCGCCTATCAGCCGCTGCAGGACCGCCGCCATCGCAAATCGGCCTTCGGCTGAGGCGCCGCACAAGTCCCGGCATAAGCAGAGGTGCAATCGTCCGTCTACGGATTGATTTCGTGGGCCGCTTCGGGCCGTTTACAAATCCTCATGCCGGGGAGCCCGCATCAGCGAGCCTCGAAGCATGGCCGCGAGTGAACCTGGACGAACCAGACCCTTCGAGGCCGCTTCGCGGCACCTCAGGGTGAGGGGAAGGGGGAGATTCACAATTGTCAAACAGCGGTGGGCTTCAGCCATAGCTTCGCCCTTGATGGAAGCAGTTATTCTGCTTCCGGGGGATCGTTCCTTCCCTTTTGGCAAAGAGAAGGGTTGCGCGGGCGCTGCCCTACGCGGTGTGCCGGTCCCGATGGTCTGAGACCGGCGATGAGCGCAGAACCCGCGCCCACGCTTTTGCGGCGATTTTTGCCCCCGGTTCGCACTTCGGCTCCGCCTTCATCAGGCCGCCTAACTGCCTTGCGGCACCGGGATCGTAGTGTCCCGGGGTCTCACC
>JANMQB010000376.1:0-3499 GCA_031370155.1 Hyphomicrobiales bacterium
GCGGTCGTTGCCGATAGCCAGGCGCAGCGGTTTCAGCGACAGGCCGGCCGATATCCCGGCCAGCCGGGCACGGAGCAGCTGCAGATTGGCCAGGAGGGCCCGCGGCAGCCGGGCGGCGGCCGTGTCATGACGCTGGCGCGCCAGTTGCAGGATTTCATCGGGCTTCGGCAGGGCGCGGGCGGCCGACTGCACGCGGGTGCGGCGTTCCTGCATCAGACGGCGCAAGCCCCGGTGATGGCGGGCCGCCAGCGAGGCCAGTTGAGCCAGAAGCTCGCTGCGCACCGGCACGGCGCGTTCAGCGGCGGCGCTGGGGGTGGGTGCGCGGAGATCGGCAGCGAAATCGATGAGTGTGGTATCGGTTTCGTGGCCGACGGCGGAAATCAGCGGAATTTCACTCGCGGCGGCGGCGCGGACGACGATTTCCTCGTTGAAGCTCCAAAGATCTTCGAGCGAGCCGCCACCACGCGCCACGATAATGAGATCGGGGCGCGGGCGTATCCGGTTGAAGCCCTCGATGGCGGCGGCCACTTCGGCGGCGGAGGTCTCACCCTGGACCCGGACCGGCCAGACGATGACGTGACGGGGAAAGCGGTCGTTGAGGCGATGCAGGATGTCGCGGATCACCGCTCCGGTCGGCGAGGTGACGACGCCGATCAGCCGCGGCAGGAAGGGAATGGGCTTCTTGCGCGCGGCATCGAAGAGGCCCTCGGCGGCGAGCTTCCTCTTGCGCTCCTCGAGCAGCGCCAGCAGCGCGCCAACCCCGGCGGGCTCAACATTTTCGATGACGATCTGATAGGCGGACTTGCCCGGATAGGAGGTGATCTTGCCGGTGGCGATGACTTCAAGTCCGTCCTGAAGATTCGAGCGTAACCTATTGAAATTGCCTCGCCAAATGACGGCGTCGAGCTTGGCGCCGGCATCCTTCAGGGAGAAGTAGCAGTGGCCCGAGGAGTGCGGCCCGCGATAGCCGGAAATCTCGCCGCGCACCCGCACATGGCCAAATGTTTCCTCGAGCGTGCGCTTCAGCGCATGGGAGATTTCCGAGACCGAATATTCGCCGATATTGGGCTTTATCGTCTCGGTGAGTTCGCCGGTTTCGGGGTCGTGGTCGGGCGTGTTGGCCATAGGTGGGTTTCTCTTTGATTCCCATTCATCAAATGCGAGAAGGCGGCGAAAGGCAAGGTTTGACGCAATGAACGTTCTTCTCATCGGTTCCGGCGGCCGCGAACATGCGCTGGCCTGGGCCATGTCGGCGAGCCCGATGGTCGACAAGCTCTATTGCGCGCCGGGCAATCCGGGGATCGATCAGGTGGCGCGGGTCACAGACCTCAAGGTGGCGGATCATGCAGGCATCGCCCGTTTCTGCAAGGACAAAGCAATCGGGCTTGTGGTGGTGGGGCCGGAGGCGCCGCTGGTTGCGGGCCTTGCCGACGATCTGCGCGAGGCAGGCATCAAGGTTTTCGGGCCGTCGAAATTTGCCGCCCAGCTTGAGGGTTCCAAGGGCTTCACCAAGGACATCTGCGCCAAATACGGCATTCCCACCGCCGCCTATGGCCGGTTTAAGGAGAAGACCTCGGCCCTTGCCTATCTCGAAGCTCACGGCGCTCCGATCGTGGTCAAGGCGGACGGGCTGGCCGCGGGCAAGGGTGTAACCGTGGCTGCGAATATCGGCGAGGCGCGCGCGGCGATCGAGGAGATTTTCT
Organism: Hyphomicrobiales bacterium; assembly: GCA_031370155.1. GTDB lineage: Bacteria > Pseudomonadota > Alphaproteobacteria > Rhizobiales > Aestuariivirgaceae > Aestuariivirga. The sequence goes on from JANMQB010000376.1 coordinate 1,704, forward strand.
CGGGCAAGTTCGGTAGCGCCGAATGCGTTATCGAAGAATTCTTGAAGGGCGAGGAGGCGAGCTTCTTCGTGCTGTGCGACGGCAGCCATGTATTGCCGCTCGCCACCGCCCAGGACCACAAGCGGGTGGGCGAGGCCGACACGGGCCCCAACACCGGAGGCATGGGGGCCTATTCTCCAGCGCCCTGCATGACCGAAGTGCTATGCGCCGAGGCGCTGGACCGGATCGTCAGGCCGACAATCCGGGCGCTCAAGGAGATGGGACATCCGTATGTGGGCGTGCTCTATGCCGGACTGATCCTCACCCGCGACGGGCCGAAGCTCATCGAATACAATGTCCGCTTCGGCGATCCCGAATGCCAAGTGCTGATGCTGCGGCTCAAGGACGACCTGGTGACGCTGATGCTCGCCTGCGTTGACGGCACCCTCGACAAGATGTCGGTGCGCTGGTTCGACGAGGTGGCGCTGACGGTGGTGATGGCGGCGAAGGGCTATCCAGGCGAAGTCACGAAAGGAACGCAAATCCGCGGCCTCGAGGCGGCCGCGGCCGAAGAGGGGGTCGAGATATTCCACGCCGGCACGGCGCTGATGAACGGACGCCTTGTTGCCAGCGGCGGCCGGGTGCTCAGTGTGACGGCGCTGGGCAAGACCGTGCAGGAGGCCCAGGCGAGGGCCTACCTAGCGGTGGACAAGATCGACTGGCCGGAAGGCTTCTGCCGCCGCGATATAGGCTGGCGGGCGATGAAGTAATGGCGGTTCAGGCGCCTTTGAACAGGCAGCCAACGGCCAGGATGGCATAGCCGATGGCCACGATCCAGACCGAGGCGATCGGAATCACAGATAGCGTGCCCAGTGCCGCGAGCACGCCGAGAATGGCGACGACCAGGGAGATGACGAAGAACAGAGTTGTCGGTGCGCTGAGTTTCATCGGGTTTTCCTCTTATCGAGCCAGGTGATTCCCGCCCGCTGCGAATCATAGCGGAAAACAGCACTATCGAGGAGTGGCGAACGCAACACCGCGGTTGAGATCGAACCGGCGCCGTGAGACACTGAGCCGCTGGCAGAGGAGCCCGCCATGAGCAACCTGTTCCCCGGCACGCACGAGCATCGTGTCGATCTGAACGGCGTCGAGATTTTCGCCCGCGCCGGCGGGTCGGGCCCGCCGCTTCTGCTCATCCACGGTTTTCCGCAGACTCATGCCATGTGGCACCGGCTGGCGCCGGCGCTGATGCAGCGTTTCACCTGCGTGATGCCGGATTTGCGCGGCTACGGCTATTCCTCCTGCCCGCAAAACGACGCCGGCAACCGCGCCTATTCCAAGCGGGCGATGGCCCAAGACATGGTGGCGCTGATGGCCTCGCTGGGCCACAATCGATTTGCCGTTGCCGGTCACGACCGGGGCGGCAGGGCCGCTTACCGGCTGGCGCTCGATCATCCACAGGCGCTCTCCTGCCTGGCGGTTCTCGATATCGTGCCGACCTATGAGATGTGGCACAATTTCAGCGTGGCGCTGGCGATGAAGACCTATCACTGGCTGTTCCTGGCGCAGCCCAATCCGCTGCCGGAAATGCTGATCGAGAGGATGCCCATTTCCTATCTCGACTACACACTGGCAAGCTGGACCAAGACGAAGGACCTGTCGGCATTCGACGATGCCGCCTTGGCCGAATACCGCCTGCACTATGCAACGCCCGAACATGTGCATGCGACCTGCAACGACTATCGCGCCGGTGCGACGAGCGATCTCGCCCATGACGAAGCGGATCGCGCTGCGGGCCGGAAGATCGCCTGTCCAAC
>JANMQB010000083.1:0-2304 GCA_031370155.1 Hyphomicrobiales bacterium
GGGGTCCCGGCTTTCGCCGGGACGACGGATTATGGAGGTACATCAGCGCGCCGCGATGCGGTGCACGTCCTGGCCGTGCGCCTTCAGCCATTTCTTGGCCAGCGAGGCTTCCGGGCAATGCCCGAGCACCAGCCGCCAGAATTGCGGACCGTGATCCATGTGCTTCAAGTGCGCCACTTCATGGGCGGCGACATAGTCGAGCACATGGGCTGGCGTCAGGATCAGCCGCCATGAGAATGACAAGTCCCCTGCTGCCGAACACGATCCCCAGCGGCTCGTCTGGTCGCGGATCGAAATGCGCCGGAAGGTGACACCCATGGCCGCGGCGTAACGCTGGGCGGCCGCAGTCAATTCCTGGCGTGCCGCGAGCTTCAGCCAGTCGGTGAGCCTGCGTGCGAGATGCGGCAACTCGCCCGGCACATGGATGAGCCGCGCCAGCGGATCGGCCGTCACCGTGCCGCGCCGCGAGGGGATATGGCGGATCTCGTGGGGCACGCCGCGCAGCGGAATGGCGCTGCCGGGCGCCAGTGTAACGCGCTCGCCCCTCTGGGCCAGCCGCGCCGCCAGCCAGGCCGCCGAGCGTAGGGCGAAATCCAAAGCCCTTGCCCGCGACACGCCCCTGGGCACGGTGACGATCGCCGCCGTTGCCTCGCTGTTGAGCCGCAAGACCAGCCTTCGCGCCTGTCCATGCCTCCGGAATACCACCTCGAGGCCGGCGGGCCCGATGGCGAGCCGCGCCGGTTCAAGCGGTTTCGGCGACAGGAACCGCCGCAGGGCTCGGAGTGCTTTCGGCATCAGGCGTTGGCGTTCACGAACTTGACGATTTTCGGCACCACTTCGCCGCGGAAGCGCGAGCCGTTGAACACACCGTAGTGGCCCACCTGCGCCTGCAAATGGTGCAGCTTCTTCTCGGCCGGCAGCGCGCTGCACAGATCGTGCGCCGCCTCGGTCTGGCCGACGCCGGAGATATCGTCGCGCTCGCCCTCGATGGTCATCAGCGCGGTCGCGGTGATCTTCGCCGGATCGATGCGGCGGTTGCGGTGCACGAAGGTGCCGCGCGGCAGGTCGTGGTTGACGAAGACCTTTTCCACCGTCTGCAGATAGAATTCCGCCGTGAGATCCATGACCGACATGTATTCGTCGTAGAACTCGCGGTGCTTTTCCGCCGAATCGCCGTCGCCCTCGACCAGATGCCAGTAGAGCTCGCGGTGGGCGTCCATGTGGCGGTCGAGATTCATGGTCATGAAGCCGCCGAGTTGCAGGAAGCCGGGATAGACGTCGCGCATGGCGCCGGCATGCGGGAACGGAACCTTCATGATGGCGTTCTGGCGGAACCAGCCGGCGCCGCGCTGTTCGGCCAGCCGGTTGACGGCGGTGGGGTTGCGCCGCGTGTCGATCGGCCCGCCCATCAGGATCATGGTCCTGGGCGTGGCCTTGTCCTTGTCCTCGTTCATCAGCGCCACCGCCGCCATCACCGGCACCGAAGGCTGGCACACCGCCATGACGCTGGTGCCGGGGCCGAGGAGGCGCAGCATCTCGATCACATAGTCCACATAATCGTCGAGATCGAATGTGCCGTGCGACAGCGGCACGGTGCGCGCATCGATCCAGTCGGTGATGTAGACGTCGTAATGGGGCAGCATCGCCTCGACGGTGCCGCGCAACAGCGTTGGGTAATGGCCCGACATCGGCGCCACGATCAGCAGCTTGTGCTCCGGTTTCGCTTTGCGGCCGGTTGGCCGCTCCTTGCGGAAATTGAGCAGCCTGCAGAACGGCTTTTCCAGAACCGCTGTCTCGCTTACGTCCACAAGTTCGTCGCCGATGATCGTATCGGTGATGCCGAAGGCCGGCTTGCCATAGCGGCGCGTCACCCGCTCGAAAACTTCCAGCGACGCGGCAAACGACCGGCCCATATAGCTGGACGACAGCGGATTGGCCCCGCTCTGCCAGTAATTCAGGCCGGCATCGGCCATGGCCCGCCATGGCGCCAGAGCGGCATGATTCATCTCGTAGAGATAATACAGCATTCGACTCCAGCCCTCTTGCCCCAATCTGCGCCAGCAAAGTAACCATTTCGTAAACTTTCGGCAACCGCCGATTTCCCGGGCCTTTTTGCCTAGTTGGACATTGCCTCCCGCAGGCCCTGGGCGAGCCCCCTGGCATCGGTGGTATAGCCGAAGTGTTTGCGGAAACGGCCTTGCCGGTCCATCAGATATATGGTGGTCGAATGGTCCATTTCATAGCCTTCCGATGTTCCGCTGCTCGCCGCCTTCTTGTAGTAGACGCGGTAGGCCTTGGCGATGG
>JANMQB010000127.1:0-2177 GCA_031370155.1 Hyphomicrobiales bacterium
TACGGTCGACGGGCAAGTCGGACAAGGCGATTGTGCGTGTGGCCTCGCCATCGCTAATGGTCAGGCTGCCATCCGCAAATCGGATGGAAGCCGAAGTCCCGGCATTGGCAAGCCTGAGGATGGCGCGGCGCAGCGCGCCGCCGGCCAGTTGGGCCGCCTTTCCGGTGACGAAGGTCTGGCGCGAGGCGGAGGTCTTGCCGCAATCGGGTGTCAGATCGGTGTCGGCCGACATCAGATCGAAGCGCGAAATGGCGGCGCCAATCGCATCGGCGCAGATCTGGGCGATCACCGTATTGGAACCCTGGCCGATATCGACGGCCCCCTGATGCAGCGCGATGCGGCCGTCGGGTTTCAAGCCAACGCGAATGGTGGAGGGATTGGCGAGCGAGGTGTTGCCGCAACCATACCACATTCCGGCGACACCGATGCCGCGGCGCATGGGCCCACGCTGCCGGCGGTTGGCTGCTTCGGCATCCCGCCCGGCGCGCCGCCAATGGGGCCGCAGCGCCTCAAGGCAGGCGACAATGCCGACGCCCTCGCCGATCACCTGTCCCGTAGCGGTCGGATGATCGGGGCGAAGCGCATTGAGGATGCGAAACTCGAGCCGGTCAATGCCGAGCTTGATCGCCAGCTCATCGAAGATCTGTTCCTGGGCGATGCCGGCCTGCGGCACGCCGAAGCCGCGAAACGCGCCGGCGGGTACGATATTTGTATGAACCGCGCGCGCCAGGGCGCGGTAGTTCGGCACGAAATAGGGGCCGGAGGCATGGACGGGCACGCGATTGGCGACTGTCGGGCCCCAGGACGCATAGGCGCCGGTATTGAAGTCGCCGTGGAAATCGATGGCCAACAGTTTGCCATCCGCAGCGGCGGCGGCGCGCATGCGCATTTGTCCGGGATGGCGCTTGGTCGTCGACATGAAGGACTCAGTGCGCGAATAGACCATTCGCACTGGGCGCTTCAGATGCCAGGCGGCGACGGCGAGGAAGGGCTGAACGCTGAGATCGAGCTTGGCGCCGAAACCGCCGCCAACGGCGCTTGGAATAATGCGAACGTCCTGGGGTGCGATGCCCAGAATCTTCGCGGTGTCGTCGCGGTCCAAATGGGGCGACTGGGTGCAGGCCTGGATGACAATGCGGTCGCCGTCGCGGCGTGCGAAGCCCGCCTCGGGCTCGATATAGGCATGTTCCACGAAGCCGGTTTCGAACTCGCCTTCGACGACGATGTGGGCGACGGCCAGCGCCTTCTCGACATCGCCCTTCACCACGCGGCCGCGAATGAGGATGTTGCCGGCGCGCCTGGCATGAACGAGGTCCGCACCCTCCGCCAACGCCTCTGCCATCGTCAGGCATGGCGGCAACACTTGCCATGTCACGGGAAATTCGGCGAGATCGAGGGCTTCCACCGCATCGGCGTCTCCGGCGACGGCGGCGACTGCCTCGCCCCGGAAGCGCGCCTCGGTTTCGGCAAATACCGGCTGATCGGCGAGAGGCTGAATGACGCCGAAGCAGTTCTCGCCGGGAATGTCCTTGGCCGTGAACACCCGGACAATGCCGGGGTACTGCTTCACGTAAGCGTCCAGATCGCCGAGTGAGAACCTGGCGCGGTGATGCGGGCTGCGGACCACCCGCAGGAGAAGCGAGTCCGTCGGCCATTCGTCGGCGCCGAAGATTTCCGATCCGTTGATTTTTCCGATGCCATCAAGCCGCTCGATTCGCGCGCCGACGGCATGACCGGCATCCGGTAGGGATTGCGGCGCCGCCATGCGGTGGGCGTCCATGATGGCCGCAACGATCTTCCGGTATCCGGTGCAGCGGCAGAGAACGCCGCCGATTGCATCAAGCACTTGCGGTTCGGACAGCGCGGAATTCTGCTCGAGGAGTGGCAATGCCGAGATCAACATTCCCGGCGTGCAGATGCCGCATTGCACCGCACCGTGGCGCAGGAATGACGCCTGCAGCCTCTCCGCCAGTGCGGAGCGCCTGCTCAATCCCTCAATCGTGACGACATCGCGTCCTTCAACCTGTGCGGCGGCGACAAGGCAGGCACAGACCGGTTCATTGTCGAGCAGCACGGTGCAGGCGCCGCAGTCGCCGGCATCGCAGCCGACCTTGGTTCCTCTGAGGCCCAGCTCTTCGCGAAGGAGCTTGGTGAGGCGCGTGGCCGGGCTGGCAGAG
>JANMQB010000389.1:0-1773 GCA_031370155.1 Hyphomicrobiales bacterium
CATGGAGGCGGCCAATCGCGGCGCCGCCGATGCCGATGCCCCCTCGATCGGCTTCAACATCACGCTCCCCTTGGAGCAGGAACCCAACGCCTATTCGACTCCCGATCTCACCTTCCGCTTCCACTATTTCGCCATGCGCAAGATGCACTTCGCCATGCGCGCCGCGGCACTGGTGGTGTTTCCCGGCGGCTTCGGCACCCTCGACGAATTGTTCGAGATTCTCACCCTCCGCCAGACCGGCAAGATGGGCGACGCGCTGCCCGTGGTTCTCTACGATTCGAAGTTCTGGAATTCGGCGATCAACTTCCGGCATTTCGCCGAGACGCGGATGATCCGCGCCGAGGACCTCGAGCTCTTCGGCTTCGCCGACACGCCCGAGGCCGCCTGGATGGAGCTGGTGCAGCGCGGCCTCAAGGTTCCGGAGAAATAGGCTTGGCCCTCCGCCTCACCTTCCATGGCGCCACCCGCATCGTCACCGGCTCCTGCTACATGATCGAGACGGAGGGGGCCCGGGTACTCATCGACTGCGGCATGTTCCAGGGCTCGAAGACCGAGAAGGAGCTCAACTACCGCGGCTTCCCCTTCGAGCCGCGCGCCGTCACCGCGCTGGTGCTCACCCACGCCCACATCGACCACACCGGACTGGTGCCCAAGCTGGTCAAGCACGGTTTCGCCAATCCCATCCATGCGACCGTCCCCACCGCCGATCTCTGTTCGGTGATGCTGCCCGATTCGGCCTTCATCCAGGAAACCGAGGTCAGGCAGCTCAACGGGAGGAACCGCAAGCGCGGGCTGGCCGAGGTCGAGCCGATCTATACCAGCGAGGATGCCGCGGCAGCACTCCGCCTCTTCGAAGGCCATCCGCTCGCGACCTGGTTTTCGCCGGCCGCCGGCATCCGCTGCCGCTTCTGGAATGCCGGCCATCTATTGGGTTCGGCTTCAATCGAAGTCGAGGTCGAACGCGCCGGCGAAAAGCCGGTGCGGCTTCTCTTCTCCGGCGACATCGGCCCCGACGCCAAGTTGTTTGAGCGCGATCCCGAGGCGCCGCGCGGCTTCGATTATGTGATCTGCGAATCGACCTATGGCGGCACCGACCGCTTCGAGCGCGCTCCGGCCAAGCGCCGCGAACTCCTGGGCGAAGAGGTCAGCGCCGCGGCCAAGCGCGGCGGCGCGCTCCTCATTCCCTCCTTCGCCGTCGAGCGCACCCAGGAAGTGGTGACCGACCTGGTGATGCTCATGGAGCGGGGCTCGATCCCGAGCGCCAACATCTTCCTCGATTCGCCGCTCGCCCAGCGCGCCACCGAGATTTTCATCCGCCACGCGCCCTCCCTCGAGAACGGCGATGAATTGTCCCGCGCCTTCGCCTCGGCCCTCCTCAGGGCCACCGCCAGCGTCGAGGAAAGCAAAGCCATCGCCCGCTTCTCGGGCTTCCACATCATCGTCGCGGCGAGCGGCATGTGCGAGGCGGGCCGCATCCGCCACCATCTCAAGAACCATCTGTGGCGCAAGAACGCCACCGTGCTCCTCGTCGGCTTCCAGGCTTTCGGCACCCTCGGCCGCCTGCTCGAGGACGGCGAGAAGATTGTGCGCATCCATGGCGAGGAAATTTCCGTCGCCGCCACCATCCGCCGCTTCGAGGATTATTCCGGCCACGCCGACGGCCCCGAACTGGTGCAGTGGCTGAAGGAGCGCCTGCCGGTCACGGGCACGGTGTTTCTCACCCACGGCGAGGAACAGGGCCAGATGGCGATGGCGGCGGAGATCACCGGCGAG
>JANMQB010000164.1:0-5152 GCA_031370155.1 Hyphomicrobiales bacterium
GCCAGCGCGGGCTTGGCCTCATGGTGGTCGACTATTTGCAGCTGCTCGCCGGCTCGACGCGCCGCGCCGCCGAGGGCCGGGTGCAGGAGGTTTCCGAAAACACCGTCGGCCTCAAGGCGCTGGCCAAGGAACTGCATGTGCCGATCATCGCGCTCTCCCAGCTCTCGCGCCAGGTCGAGAACCGCGACGACAAGCGCCCGCAGTTGTCCGACTTGCGCGAGTCGGGCTCGATCGAGCAGGACGCCGACGTGGTGTTGTTCATCTACCGCGAGGAATATTATTTGACCCGCAAGGAGCCGCGCCCCAACACCACCGAGCACCAGGAATGGCAGAGCGAGATGGAAAGGGCGACCGGGGTCGCCGAAATCATCATCGGCAAGCAGCGCCACGGCCCCACCGGCATCGTCGAGTTGCAGTTCGACGCCACGCTGACCAAGTTCCAGAACCTGGTGCGGGCGGATTATCTCCCGGAGCAGTTCCAGTAATTGGCATTCCTCACCCTGAGGTGCCCGGCGAAGCCGGGCCTCGAAGGGTCGTGCAACACTCCGATGCTTCGAGGCTCGCTACGCTCGCACCTCAGCATGAGGGAATCTTAACCGTCTTCCGGGCGAAAGCCGGGATGACACTTCTGGGACTGCCTACGTCATCGCCAGCGATATCGAGCAACGCAAGATCGTCCCTGTCGAATTTAACCCCAGGCGCCGCGGCAAATCCAACCCCTCTCGACCGACCGGGCAACATGCAATAACCTGCCATTCCGCCTGGTACAGAAAATCGATCCGGCCACGAGACAAGTAGAAGGAGGAACGCCATGGCCGTTGATTCCCAAACCGACGTTGTCGTTGACGCCGGCGCGTTGCGAGAGGAAGTCAAGAACAAATATCGCGAGGTCGCGGCGGACCCGCATGGAAAGCATCATTTCCACACCGGCCGTTATCTCGCAAAACGTCTCGGCTACGACGACGGCTTTGTCGGATCGCTGCCGGATGTAGCCGTCGAGTCCTTCGCGGGGGTTGCGAACCCATTTGCACTTCGATCACTCATGACGGGCGAGCGCGTCGTCGATGTCGGATCGGGTGCGGGTTTCGATTCGTTCGTCGCGGGCCATCAGGCGGGTCCCACTGGAAAAGTCATCGGCGTCGACATGACCGAGGAGATGCTCGCGAAATCGCGTTCGACCGCCGCGACGTTGGGTCTGACCCACATCGAGTTCCGTGAAGGACTTGCCGAAAATCTTCCCGTCGATGATGGTTGGGCCGACGTGGTTATCAGCAACGGCGTCATAAATCTTTGCGCCGACAAAAAGGCGGTGTTCTCGGAAATCTTGCGCGTTCTACGTCCGGGCGGTCGCCTTCAGTTCGCGGATATTGCCAACGGCAAGCCGGTGCCCGAGGCGGCGATTCAGAACATCGATCTTTGGACCGCTTGAATTGCCGGTGGTCTGCCGTGCGCAGCCTGGCGAAAAATGCTTGAAGACATCGGGTTCGTCGACGTCCGGATCGGACCGCCGGTCGACACCTTTCGGGGTGCAAGCGGTGAGAAGAAAGCAAGACAATTCGAAGTCTTCGGATATCCGTTCATGGCCCGCAAGCCAGACTGACGAGGTCACGTCTGTTCGGGCGCCGATTATCTGCCGGAGCAGTTTCAGTAATTGGTATTCCTCACCCTGAGGTGCCCGGCAAAGCCGGGCCTCGAAGGGTCGTGCAACACTCCGATGCTTCGAGGCTCGCTACGCTCGCACCTCAGCATGAGGGAATCTTAACCATCTTCCGGGCGAAAGCCGGGATGACACTTCTGGGACTGCCTACGTCGTCGCCAGCGATGTCTTGCGCTTGGGCGGCGGGAATTCGCGGTCGAGCACGGCAAGATCGTCGGTGTCGAACTTCACAGCAAGTGCGGCGGCGAATTCGCGCACCCGTTCGGCATGGGCCGATTTCGGGATCGCCAGCACGCCGGGCTTGGCAAGCAGAAACGCGAGTGCCACGGCCGAGGCCGCCACATGGTGTTTCCCGGCCAGCCGCGCAACAACTGCATTACCGAGGAGATTGCCCCGCCCCAGCGGGCAATAGGCCATGATCGGCATGCGGGCGCGCTGCGCCTCCGGCAGCAATTGCCATTCAACGCCGCGCTCGCCCAGGTGATACATGACCTGGTTGGCCGCGCAGCGCGTGCCGTCTTCGACTAGCGCCAATTCCGCCATGTCGGCCACGTCGAAATTGCTGACCCCCCATTCGCCGATCTTGCCTCCGGCCCGCAGCCGCTCGAAACCCGCCACCGTATCGGCGAGCGGATGGCCGCCGCGCCAGTGCAGGAGATAGAGATCGATGCGTTCCGTCTTGAGCCGCTTCAGGCTTTTCTCGCAAGCCGCAATCGTGCCCTTGAGCGAGGCATTCTGCGGCATCACCTTGCTGACCAGGAAGATTTCTTCGCGTCGGCCGGCGATGGCCTCGGCGACAACCTCCTCGGCGCCACCGTCGCCATACATCTCGGCCGTATCGATGACGGTCAAGCCGAGATCGATCCCCGCCCTGAGAGCCTCGACTTCCGCCTGGCGCGCGCCGCGGTTTTCGCCCATGCGCCAGGTTCCAAGCCCGAGTGCAGCAATGCTGCGGCCATTCGGCAACTGCACGGTCTTTGATTGAAGCATGATTGTCTCCGGCGATAGCGTTGGCGGGCGGACTTTTTCAGTAATCTTTTGCAGTTGCCGCTGCAATCCCCTATTCGTCATCCCGGCGATGACGATGGAAAAATCGTGCAACAGAAATGACCGCGACCCCCGAAGACCTCGCCGGCGCCGTGCTGACCGTCGATCTCGCGGCGATCCGGGAGAACTGGCGGCTTCTGGCGAAGCTGGCGGGCGCAGCCGAATGCGGCGCGGCGGTCAAGGGCGATGCCTATGGTCTGGGCATAGCACCCGTGGCGCGCGCCCTTTGGGATGCCGGCTGCCGCAGCTTTTTCGTGGCGCGGCCCAAGGAAGGCGAGGAGCTGCGCGGCCACTTGCCCGAGGCCGTGATCTACGTACTCGACGGGCTGTTCGCCGGACAGGCGGAGTTCTATGTCAAGCTCGATCTGCGCCCTGCCCTCATTGCCATGGAAGAGGCGCGCGAATGGGCAAGCTTCGGCCGCGTCTATGGCCGCAAGCTGCCCTGTGCTCTGCATGTCGATACCGGCATCAACCGGCTCGGGCTTTCGCTGGCCGAATTCGCAAGGCTGCTCGAGGACAATTTCACCATGGAGGGGCTCAACCTCACGCTGGTGATGAGCCACCTCGCCTGCGCCGATGAGCCGGCGCACCCGCTCAATGCCCGCCAGCGCGATGCCTTTGCTTCCGTCCGCCGGCAACTTTCCGGTGTTCCGGCGAGTCTTGCCAATTCCAGCGGCATTTTTCTGGGAGCCGGTTATGCCCATGATCTGGTGCGGCCGGGAATTGCGCTCTATGGCGGCAATCCGCTGCCGGGCAAGCCCAATCCCATGTTGCCGGCCGTTCATCTCGAAGCCACCGTCATGCAGCTTCGCGATGTGGCGGCGGGCGAGAGTGTCGGCTACGGCGGCACTTGGGCAGCCACGCGCATGAGCCGCATCGCCGTCCTGGGAGCGGGCTACAAGGACGGCATCCCGCGCGCCCTTTCCTCGCGCGAAGAGCGGGGACCCGCCCAGGTCGTCATTGCCGGCCGCCGCTGCCCGGTTGTCGGCCGCATTTCCATGGACATGATGGCCGCCGATGTGACCGATCTGCCGCGCGATTCTGTCGCCCGCGCCACGCGGGCCGAAATTCTCGGCCGCAACATCGGGGCCGACGAGGCGGCCTCCTGGGCCGGCACGATTTCCTATGAACTCTTCACCCGTTTGGGCCGCCGCTATGCCCGGCTATATTCGGATACCGAATCGGAACCCGCCCTTTGAACATTCTCGCCCACATCGGCCGCGCCGCGCTCGTCCTGCTCGAGGAAGTGGGCAAGGTCACGCTGTTCATCCGCGATAGTCTGATCCAGGGCCTGACGCCGACGATCTATCTCCGCCAGGTGCTCGAGCAGATGCTGCGCATCGGCTATTTCTCGCTCCCCGTCGTCGGCCTCACCGCCTTCTTCACCGGCGGCGCGCTGGCCTTGCAAATCTATCTCGGCTCCTCGCGCTTCAATGCCGAAAGTCTGGTCCCCTCAATCGTCTTCCTCGGCATTACCCGCGAGCTGGGGCCGGTTCTGGCCGGGCTGATGGTGGCCGGCCGGGTGGGCGCGGCGATTGCCGCCGAGCTCGGCACCATGAAAGTGACCGAACAGATCGACGCGCTCGTCACCCTCTCCACCAACCCATACAAATATTTGGTGGGGCCGCGGCTCATCGCGGCGGTGGTGACGCTGCCCATCCTCGTCGCCATTGGCGATATCATCGGCGTCATGGGCGGCTATATCGTCGGCACCCGCTCACTGGACTTCAATGGCTACGCCTATATCAAGAACACCGCCGATCACTTCGAACTCGGCGACGTGACCTCCGGCCTGATCAAGGCCGCCGTCTTCGGCTTCATCATCGCCGTCATGGGCTGCTATCACGGCTTCAATTCCAAGGGCGGTGCCGCGGGCGTCGGCCGCGCCACCACCAATGCCGTGGTTTCCGCCGCGATTTTGATCCTCGCGGCGAACTTCGCGCTCACCTCGCTGTTGTTCTCGGAGTGAGACGATGGCCGAGGATCACATCGTTCTGAAGGGCCTGCGCAAGAGCTTCGGCGCCAAGCATGTGCTGAACGGCATCAATCTGTCGGTGCCCAAGGGCCATTCGCTGGTGGTGATCGGCGGCTCCGGCACCGGCAAGTCGGTGATGATCAAGTGCATCCTCGGCCTGCTCCGCGCCGATTCGGGCTCGATCCGCATCGCCGGCAAGGAGGTGCTCGGCCTCAGGGGTGCCGAGCGCGACCGCTATCTGTCGCGCTTCGGCATGCTGTTTCAGGGCGGCGCACTCTTCGACTCGCTGCCGGTTTGGAAAAATGTCGCCTTCGGCCTGATCCAGGGCCGCAACATGCCGCGCGTAAAGGCCAAGGCCACGGCAATCGAGAAGCTCGGACAGGTGGGCCTCGGCCCCGAAGTGGGCGCACTTTATCCGGCCGAACTTTCCGGCGGCATGCAGAAGCGTGTGGGCCTTGCCCGCGCCATCGCCG
>JANMQB010000175.1:0-2435 GCA_031370155.1 Hyphomicrobiales bacterium
CGCAAATACGATATCGCCTGCGGCCAGATCGACATCGGCAACGCCGCCACCGACATGACCGAGAAGATGAAAACCGGCATGCCCCAGGCCGATGGCTCCATGGCCCCCGAGCCCACCATGGCGGTGGACAATGTCGCCCACGCCGTGGTCTTCATGGCCTCGCTGCCGCTCGCTGCCAATGTCCAGTTCATGACCGTGATGGCGACGAAAATGCCGTTCATCGGCCGCGGATGAGATCGGCGCCCTTTTCGGCGATCAAGATGGTGGCGGCATTGGTGTTGGACGAAATCACATAGGGCATTACCGAGCTGTCGCAGACACGCAAGCCGGCAAGCCCGTGCACCTTGAGGTCGGGGGCTGCCATTAGCAATTGAGCCCTATTCGCTGGATTGACGCAACCGGTCATCGGGCGTCAGACTATCTTTGGCCTGCAAGCTGAAGGAAGGCATTTATCAGATGAGCAAGATACGCGTCCTACTCGCCGGCGAGTCATGGTCCAGCACCGCCTTTCACACCAAGGGCTTCGACCAGTTCGTGACCGCCGAGTTTCAGACCGGCATCGGCCCCCTGCAGCAGGCGCTTGCCGGCAGCGAGGTGGACCTCGTGCATCTGCCCGGCCATCTGGCGCCCACCCAGTTTCCCAACACGCTCGCGGCGCTCTCGGCTTACGATGTCGTGGTTCTCTCCGACATCGGCGCCAATTCGCTGCTGCTGCATCCCGACAGTTTCGTGCGCGGCCAGCGCACGCCCAACCGGTTGCGGCTGATCGCCGAATGGGTGGAGAAGGGCGGCGGCTTCATGATGATCGGCGGCTATTACAGTTTCCAGGGCATCTACGGGGCCGCCCGCTATGCCCGCACGGCCGTAGAGGCGATCCTGCCGGTGACGATGCTGACCAACGACGATCGCGTCGAAGTGCCCGAAGGCTTCCGGCCCACAGCGGCGGGCGAAACCCACCCGGTGCTTGCAGGTCTGGAGAGCGAGTGGCCCTGGCTGCTCGGCTATAATGAAACCAGGCTCAAGGACGGCGCCAAGCTGCTTCTTACGACCGGCAGCGACTATGGCCACCAGCCGCTTCTCGCGGCGACCCGGCATGGTGCCGGCCGCACCATGGCCTGGACCTCCGATATCGGCCCGCACTGGCTGCCGCAGAGCTTTGCCGACTGGGAGGGCTATCGCCGGCTGTGGATCCAGTGTTTCGCCTGGCTGGCCGGCAGCCATTCCGATCGAAATTAGTCGCCAAGCTCAAGCTCGGCGGGCAGAAGCTGGCGGACGGCCAGTACGCAAAGCAAGGCCGTCAACGCCAGGATGATCGCGACCAGGGCGTTTATATCGGGCGTAAAGCCCAGGCGCATCATCGCCCACAGCCTGATCGGCAGGGTGCTGTCGGTGCCGGTGACCAGAAGCGTGATCAGGGTTTCATCGAAAGACAGCGCGAAACTTAAGACGCCGGCGCCGATCAGGGTACTGCGCAGGTTTGGCAGAACGATATGGATCAGGGTCTGCCAGCCGGACGCGCCGAGATCGGTGGAAGCCTCGATCATGCCGGGTCCGATCGATTGCAGGCGCACCACGATGGTGCGATAGGCCAGAGCCTGGACGAAGACGGTATGTCCCGCGACGACGGTCATCAGCGAGCGTGGAATGCCGGTCTCGCGAAAGAAGATCAGCAGCGACAGGCCGGTGATTATGGGCGGCATCAGGAATGGCAGAAACACCGCGAACTGCATGAACTCGCGGCCCGGCGACTTGCCGCCGCAATAGTGAAGCGCCAGAAGAGTGCCGAAGACCAGCGACAGCAGGGTGGCCGAAAAACCGACGATCAAGGTGTTGGTGAAGGCTTCGAGGATGCCTTCATTTCCGGCCAATGCCGCGTAGGAGGAGAGCGACGGATCATTCCACTGCACGTCACCGTGCGAAATGCTGAAGAACGACGATATAATCGGGATGAACAGGGGTCCGTAGAGCAGCAGAAAAACCATGGCCGTCACCGCCGACAGCGCACCAACGGCAAAAGTCGACAGCCGCATCATCTCTGGCGGCGCTCCAGCCGGTTTCCGAGGGTAATGACGGCGATCACCACCATCGCCAGAATGGCTGAAAGTGCGGCGCCAAACGGCCAATTGAAGGCCGTGCCGAACTGGCTATAGACAATCCGCCCGAAGGTGAAGCCGCTCTGGCCGCCCACCATCTGCGGCGTCAGGAAATCGCCGATCGCCAGCACGAACACGAAGGTCGCCGCCGTGACGGTGCCGGGCAGACTCAGTGGCAGGACAATCCGGGCGAATGTCTGCAGGTTCGATGCGCCAAGATCGCTCGAGGCTTCGATGAGGCTGCGCGGGATGCGCTCGAGCGACAGGAAGATCGGCAAGATGGCGAAGGGGATGAGCAGCACTGTCAGCGTCAGCAGCACGGCATTGAGATTGAACACGAAG
>JANMQB010000222.1:0-1611 GCA_031370155.1 Hyphomicrobiales bacterium
GCCGACAGCCGCGGGCATGGACGCTCCACCCGCAACGAGCAGCCCTACGGTTACGATCTGATGGCCTCAGACTATCTGGCACTGCTCGATCATCTGAAGATCGGTAAGACGGCGCTGGTTGGCTGGAGCGACGGCGGAATCATCGGCATCGACATCGCCATGACCAATCCCGAGCGGCTTACAAAACTGTTCGCGCAGGCGGCCAACGTGACGGTCGACGGCGTCGATCCGAATGTGATGAATAACGCAACATTCAACGCTTATATCGAGCGCTCCGGCAAGGACTATGCGCAGCTTTCCAAGACGCCGGATCAGTACGATGCCTTCGTCGAACAGATCAGCCATATGTGGGCCAGCGAGCCGGCCTGGACAAAGGAACAACTTGCGGCGATCAAGGTACCGACGGCCATTGTGCTGGGCGATCACGACGAAGCCATCACACGCGCCCACACCGATTACATGGCGAGTGCCATACCAGGCGCCAAACTGATCATCCTCAAGGATGCCAGCCACTTCGCAATGTTGCAGGATCCCGGCGGCTATACCAAAGCGGTACTCGATTTCCTGGGAGGGAAGTGAACGACTTTCAGTGCAGCCGCCACTCCGATCCGACATAGCGCATTTCAACCGGTCTTATGATGCCGGTGTGCGCGACACGGACGAAGGCCAGGGGGCCGTCCAGATTATGCGACCAGAAATCCAGGAACTTGATGAGCTTGGGAAACCTTGGGGCGAGGTCGTAGTCCTGCCAGATGAAGGTTTGCAGAATGTCGCGGTAGTCCGGCATGCGATACATGATTTCCGCGGTCGTCAGACTCCAGCCACGCGATTGACTTTGAAAGTCTCTGTCGATCATCGCCGTTCCTCCTGCGCGGTGCAACTTCCTCAAGCTATCGGTGGAACTGAGTGTGCGTCCAGTCCGTGAACGGAAGATTAACGGGCGATTGGCAGTCGCGAGGGGAGAGTGCTGCTAGGGGCCGGCCGAGAACATCTCCGCAACCTTCGCATCGGCAAGCGCGAAGCAGCCGGCAAGCGACGGGCTCAGGGGAAGCTCGGCATAGGCGCCGATGGCGCCTTGCTGCATCAGCCGTCCAGCCAATCCCGGTTCGTCGCCCGCCACCACCCAGATGAAGCCGAAGGCGGTTTCCCGCACCGGCCGGGCCCCGGCATTGACGAGGCTCGCGAACAATTGATCTTCCAGCGTGCCGGGCTCGAAGACGGCGAGCATCGGACCGGAAGCCTCCGGGGGCAGCGCCGCGGCGCGCATGACGGCTGCCATCACGACAAGCCAGATGCCAAGCACGGCGAGAAACAGGGTAAGTGCCAGGCGGTGTCCGGGCCAGCGCATGGTTCAGGCCGCGGCGAATTGCGGGGCGCGCCGCTCGCGGATCGGCAGATGCACGATGGCCGCAAAGATTCCGAGCGCCACGCCCATCCACCACACCGGATCGTAGGAGCCGAATTGATCGTACAGCCTGCCGCCCAGCCAGACGCCGAGGAAGGAGCCCACCTGATGGCTGAAAAACACGAAGCCATAGAGCGTCGCCAAATAGCGGGTGAAATTGGGAATCATGGATTTCGTCGCCACGTAATCAACAGGTTTCAACGTCT
>JANMQB010000296.1:0-2454 GCA_031370155.1 Hyphomicrobiales bacterium
GTGCTCGACATGGCGGCGGGAACCGCGAAGGGCCCGACCCGCTTGGGTCCTTTCTCGCGGGTTGTGTCGGCGGCGGCCACGATGGTCTTGGTGGAGGGCCCGCCCGAACCCATGATAAGGCCGGTGCGGTTGTTCTTGACCTCCTTCTCCTCGAGGCCCGAATCGACGATCGCCTGCTGCATGGCGGCGTAGTTCCAGGCCGCCCCGTCGCCCATGAAGCGCCGCGCCCGCCGGTCGATCTGATCGAGATCGTATTTCGGCGCGCCGTGCACCTGGCAGCGGAAGCCGAGCCGAGCATAATCCTCCGCCTTGACGATGCCGGACTTCGCCTCGCGCAGCGACGCGAGCACTTCCTGGACATTGTTGCCGATGCTCGACACGATGCCGAGCCCGGTGACGACCACTCGCCGCATCTCGATCTTCTCCTCAGGCGGGGTTGGTCTGGAACAGGCCGACCCGCAAATCACTTGCCGTATAAATGGTCTCGCCGTCGGCCTTGAGCAAGCCGTCGGCAATGCCGAGGTTGAGCTTGCGCAGGAAGACGCGCTTCAGATTGACGATATACTCGACCTTCTTCACCGCCGGCGTCACCATGCCGGTGAACTTGACCTCGCCGACGCCGAGCGCCCGGCCGCGGCCGGGAGCGCCCAGCCAGCCGAGGAAGAATCCGAGCAGCTGCCACAGCGCATCGACGCCGAGGCAGCCCGGCATCACCGGATCGCCCTGGAAATGGCAGGGAAAGAACCACAGATCCGGCCGGATATCGAATTCAGCGGTGATCTGCCCCTTGCCGTGCTCGCCACCGGTCTCGGAAACATGAGTGATCCGGTCGAACATCAGCATCGGCGGCAGCGGCAATTGCGCGTTGCCGGGGCCGAACAACTCGCCGCGCCCGCAGGCCAGGAGATCGTCGTACAGAAACTTCGATTTGCGCTCTACCATGCTTGATCCGAGTGTCTCCAGCCCGACTCCCCGCCGGCGCGGAGACGTTCCTAACATGAAGGCGCCCGCCCTTCAAAGCCTGGCCGTAGGGCGATTTGGCCGCATTTGCAATGCAGCAGGACTTCGTTCTATAAGACCGCCATGAGCCTTCGAGGGCAAGAAATTGCCGGAAGATTGCGCGATGCCGGCCTCCGGCCGACGCGTCAACGCTTGGCCTTGGCCAAAATCCTGTTCGGCTCCGGCGACCGCCATGTCAGCGCCGAGACTCTGCACCGCGAGGCGGTGGCGGCCCGGGTGCCGGTGTCGCTGGCCACCGTCTACAATGCCCTCAACCAGTTCACCCGGGCGGGGCTCCTGCGCGAGGTGGCGATTGAGGGCGACCGCACCTATTTCGACACCAACACCTCGAATCATTTTCACTATTTTCTCGAGAGCGAGGGACGGCTCATCGACATGGGCGCCGATGACATCAAGGTGAAGGGCCTGCCGTCCGCCCCGGAAGGCACCGAGATCGACCGCATCGACGTCATCGTGAGATTGCGCGGAACCCGCCGCTAATCGACGCTTTCGCCGGGATAGACGCCCCACAGCATGGTCTGCTCGATCCACCCATCGTAGCCGCCCGTGGAAATCCGGCACCATTCGCCGGTGCAGGCCTCGATCTCGCCGATCACGTCCGCCTGCAGTTTTGCCACCATGCCGCCGCCGCCGGCCGACTGATAGAGCGGCATGGTCTGGCCACTGCGCCACGGCGCCACCGCGGCGGTGCGCTTGCCCGACAGCATGTTCTGCAGAATCCAGCCTTCCTCGCCGTCGCTGTCGCGGATGCGCCGCCAGTTCTCGAACTCGGCGACGATCTCGACCGGCATGCCCTTGCGCTGGAATACCCAGGCGACAGCATGGTCGCTGGAGGGCCCGCGCCGCACATTGACCTTCTCGGCTTTAAGCGAAACGAAGCGCGGCAGGGGCAGGCCTGAAGGCCCGGTCTGTCTGTCGGCCTGGCCGGTTGATGCCGTGGTTTCGGCACTTTGGGCGGCGCCGGCAACCGAATCGGGCCGCTGTCCAAACAGCGACCATGAGGCCGCCACGGCCACCGCCAGGCAGCCGGCCGCCAGAATCGCGGAGGCGACACGCCGCTTTCCCACATTGGTCTTGACCATCGGCCGCGAACTTCCCCTTTCGCGTTTGCGCCTGGCGAAGCGTCTGCTAGACACGGCGCACAATCTACACCACCCCCGCCGCCATGCAACGGAAGAGCCCATGGCAGGATTGGCTGCCCCGGGTTAAGATTATGTCAAGAATTGCCGAACGGAGCCTGAAGTCCCGATGAGCAAGCGCAAGCCTGTGGTTGTCGTCACCCGGAACTTGCCTGACGTCGTCGAGACGCGGATGATGGAGCTGTTCCAGACCAGGCTCAACGCCACCGACCAGGCCATGGGCAAAGCCGAGTTGATCGAGGCGGTGAAGCAGGCCGAGGTGTTGGTGCCCACCGTCACCGACCGCATCGACAAG